>DATCLV010000799.1:0-1894 GCA_036563745.1 Acidimicrobiales bacterium
CCGTCACCCCGGAGGAGCGGGCGATGCTCGAAGCCATGGCGTCGGACCTGGGCGAGGTGGGCATCGACGTCGATCTGGCGATCACCGACGCGGCGACGGTGTTCGCCCGGTTCATGGAGCACGACGGGTTCCTGCTCGAGCTCGGCCCCGCCGCCGAGAGCACGGTGTTCCCGCTCGTGTTCGCGCCGCCGCCCGGCTTGACGTTCCCGCCCGACGACCCTCGCTCCGACCCGGAGGTCGGCCGGCTGCTCGGCGACGCGCTCGCCGCCACCGACCTCGACGAGCGCGACCGGCTCCTGCAGGAGCTGCAGCTGCTCGACCACGAGGAGCTGCTCGTGACGATCCCGATCGCGCTCGTCAGCCGTTCGGTGATCACCCGGGCCGGGGTCCACGATGTGCGCGTCTCGCCGGCCGAGCTCGACTCGTACCACCAGGCCTGGGTGGAGGGCTAGGGCGTGTCCGACGGGGGCCGGGGCGGGAGGCGTCCCCCGCCCCGGCCCCCCGGCGACGGCCCGCGGTCAGGGCGGCGTGGCCCCGCCGGCGTCGATCCGGAAGATCCGGTTGGCGTTGCCGGAGAAGAGCGCCCGCTGCTCGTCGGCCGTGAAGTCCCGGATGATCTCGGCGTAGGCGTCGACCACGTCGCCGTAGGAGCTGTACAGGCGGTCGAGCGGCCAGTTGGTGCCGAAGAAGCTCCGCTCGACGCCGAACGCCTCGATGCACTCGAGGACCCACGGGCGCAACGAGTCGACCGTCCAGCGGTGGTCACCCATGCCGAGCCCGGAGATCTTGACGACGGTGTTCCCGGCGGCGGCCAGCGAGCGCATGCCGGCGCGCCAGCGGGCGAAGTACTCGGCGTCCCGCTGCTTCGGCAGCCCGGCGTGGTCGACGCAGTAGGTGGTGCCCGGGTACTGCTCCACCAGGTCGCGCGCCAGCTCCATCTCCTCCACCTCGGGGTCGTCGCAGACGACGAGGCCGCGACCTTCCAGCCGCGCGTACCCCCGCCGCCAGGCCGGGTCGGTGAGGTAGCCGTCGTAGCGGAGGTCGCGGATGCCGCGGAAGTTCGGGAAGGCGGCGTGGCGGTCGACGGTCTCGGTCGCGTCCGCCGAGGTGAGGTCGACGTAGGCGATGATCGCCTGCGGGACGCCGAGGCGGTCGGCGAAGCCCTGGAGCCATCGGGTCTCGTCGACTGGATCGGGGGTGCCGATGGCGGCCTGCACGTGGACGACGGCCTCGACGTTGTGGAACCGGGTCTCGGCGAGGAAGTCGTCGGCCCAGTACCGCTGGGCCCGGATCGGCGCGTCGGGACCGGTCAGCGGGTCCACGGGCGCATCCGGCTGGAGCCAGTCGTAGCGCAGCGAGGGCTCGGTGAGGTCGTAGAAGTGGACGTGGGTGTCGGTGAACGGAAGCTCGGCCATCACGCCATCCCCGGCAGGGACCCGAGGTGGAGCCCACCGTCGACGTCGAGGGCCACGCCGGTGATGAAGCCCGCCGCGTCCGACAGGAGGAACTCGATCGCAGCGACCACGTCGGCCTCGGTGGCGTTCCGCCCGAGCGGGTTGCCGCGCGCCGCGGCGGCCTCGACGTCGGCCGGTGTCACCTGCCGGGCTTCCGACTTCCAGGCCAGGACCTGCTCACCCATGCCGGTCGTCGGGCACGCCACCGGGCACACCGCGTTGACCGTCACGCCGGTAGGTGCCAGCTCGGCCGCCAGGGACTCGGTCAGGCCGATCATCCCGAACTTCGACGCGGCGTACGCCTGGATGTTCGGGGCGCCCCGCCGGCCGGCGTCCGACGAGATCAGCACCATGCGGCCCCGCCCGCTGGCCACCAGGTGCGGCGCCGCCGCCTGGCAGGCGAGGAAGGCGCCCTTGAGGTTCACGTCGAACGTCAGGTC
>DATCLV010000801.1:0-2074 GCA_036563745.1 Acidimicrobiales bacterium
CCTACGAGGTGTCGGCCCGCATCGCCTCCCGCATGGGCCCGTTCGCCGGCTTCGCCGAGAACCGCGAGCACATGCTGCGGGTCCTGCAGCAGCACCAGCAGGCGGCGGCGCAGATCGACGAGGAGCTGGTCGAGCCCGAGCTGCTGGGCGCCGCCCAGGAGAGCTGGGACCGGGCGTGCGAGCTGGCCGCCCAGTTCGGCGTCCGCAACAGCCAGGCCTCGGTGCTGGCCCCCACCGGCACCATCGGCCTGATGATGGACTGCGACACCACCGGCATCGAGCCCGACCTCAGCCTCGTGAAGATGAAGAAGCTGGTGGGCGGGGGCAACATGGCCATCGTCAACCAGACGGTGCCGCGGGCGCTCGACCGGCTGGGCTACGACGCCGACCAGATCGAGGAGATCGTCGCCTACATCGACGAGCACAAGTCGATCGTCGGGGCGCCCCACCTGGCCCCCGAGCACCTCCCGGTGTTCGCCTGCTCGATGGGCGACAACGTGATCCACTACCTGGGCCACGTGAAGATGATGGCGGCGGTCCAGCCGTTCATCTCCGGCGCCATCTCGAAGACGGTGAACATGCCGGAGGACGCGACGGTCGAGGACGTCGTCGACCTGCACATCGACGCCTGGCGCATGGGCGTCAAGGCCATCGCCATCTACCGCGACAACTGCAAGGTCGGCCAGCCGCTGTCGACCGCCAAGAAGGCGACCGCCAAGGACGCCCCGTCGCAGTCCGCGGCGGCGACGCCGGCCGAGGCGGCGACCCGGATCGTCGAGAAGGTCATCAAGGTGCCCGTGCGGGAGAAGCTGCCCCGCAACCGGGTGTCGCGCACCTTCGAGTTCCGGGTGGCCGAGTGCAAGGGCTTCGTGACCGTGGGCGAGTACGCCGACGGCCGGCCGGGCGAGATCTTCCTCAAGGTGTCCAAGCAGGGGTCGACGCTGGCCGGCCTGATGGACGCCTTCTCGATCTCGGTCAGCTACGGCCTCCAGTACGGCGTGCCGCTGCGGCACTTCGTCGAGGCGTTCACCAACACCCGCTTCGAGCCGGCGGGCATGACCGACGACGCCGAGCTGCGGATCGCCTCGTCGATCCTCGACTACATCTTCCGGCGCATGGCGGTCGACTACCTGAGCTTCGAGGAGCGGGCCGAGCTGGGCATCCTCACCACCGGGGAGCGCACCCAGCCGACGCTGCCGGGCGTCGAGGAGACGGTCATCGAGACCCGCCAGGGCCACGACGTGCCGGCCGACCCGCCGTCGCTCGACTCGTCGTCCCCGCTGCTCACCAGCGACGACGCCCCCAAGGAGCCGTCGCTGCTGGAGCGGGCCGGGGTCACCGACGCCGAGCACGACCGGACGGGCACCAGCCCGGCGGTCCGCCAGCCGGCGGCGGCCAACGCCGACGCCCCCTACTGCATGCAGTGCGGCGTCCAGATGCAGCGGGCGGGCTCGTGCCACGCCTGCCCGAGCTGCGGCAGCACGAGCGGCTGCAGCTGAGCGAAGCGTTCACGGTTGAGGGCGACGCCGCGGTCCGGTGGCGTCGCCCTCGCCGCGTCCCGGTCAGGCGCTGCCGGCCGGCCGGTAGGTGAGCTGGACGATGCCGTCGTCGACCGTGCGGTTGTCCACCAGCTGCAGGATCGGCGCCGGGCTGGACCAGGGGCGGCCAGCCCGCCTTCGGCGCCTACCTGCGGGCGTCGGCGTCGGCGTCGACCGGCGAGCGCCCGGGTGTCGGGCTGATCGTGGTCACCCTCGCCGGCGACCGGCTCGGGCCCTGGCGCGCTTCGACGCCGGCGTGCTCCCGTCGTTCGGGCTGCCGCCGTCGGTCCCCACCGCACCCGGGGGACCGGTAGCGCCGGTCGGCAGGACCGCCGCCGCCGGAAGACCGCAGAACGTGTGTCGGGTCGGTGACGGTCCCGCGGTGGGTGGCGGGCGCGGGCCAGCATGGGGGCGTGCCAACGACGGCAGGGACAGCGAAGAGGGGGACGGGGGGATGCGGATCGCCGGGGTGACGATCGGGAAGGTCGGCAAGGCCGACCTCGAGGCCCAGCTGGCGGCGGCCCGGGACGCCGAGC
>DATCLV010000006.1:0-3299 GCA_036563745.1 Acidimicrobiales bacterium
CAGCTACTCCCGGGACCGCTTGACGAGGTCGACCTCCAGGCGGGCCAGGAAGCCGAGCAGGGGATGGACGCCCAGGCCGCGGATGGCGGCCTCGTCGAGGGCCACGAGCGCGGCGCGCTCGTCGTCGGCCAGGTCGTACCCGTCGGCGAACGCCGCCGGATCGGCCAGGTACGCCTCGACCTGCGACCGGTCGCTGCGCAGCGCGTACAGCGCCTCGTAGAGCGCCAGCCGGCCCGGGTCGGGCATCGGGTAGTGGAGGTCGCCGCGGCCGGCGGCGGCGTCGGACCCGATCCCGCCCTTGGTCCAGGCGACGATCGCGTACACGTGGTGCCACGACGGCTCGACCGCCACCTCGTCGGGCGTGACCTCGCCGACCGCGCCCGCCAGGATCAGCCACGACCGGGCCTCGACGTTGCCGGTGCGGTCGAGCTCGTGGTCGTCCATGGCCAGGAGCGCCCGGAGGTTGCCGCCCGCCAGCCGGTCGACCAGCCGGCGGTCGCCCTCGACGTCGGGCGAGCCGTACTGGTCGGTGCCGGGGTAGTGGGACAGGCCGCCGCTGGCGACGAGCACCGCCCGCAGGCCCAGCTCCTGGGTCGCCCGCCGGAGGGCGACCCCGAAGGCGTAGCAGCGGTCGGCGCTCGGCTGGGGCGGGACGTAGCTGTTGACGAACAGGGGCAGCACCGGGGTGCCCGCCGGGAACCCCAGGAAGTCGAGGGGGATCCCGAACTCGTACCCGATGGGGGCGTTCATCGTGAAGGCCGGGTCGAAGCCCTGGCCCTGCAGCGACCGCAGCACGCCGGCCGCCGCCTCGGACGCGATCGGCCAGGCGTAGTCGCGGCCCGCGAAGCTCCCGCGGGCCTCGGGCCCGCAGTGCACGGTGAAGGACGGGACGCAGTGGAGGGCGAAGTTGGAGAGGTGGTCGTTGGCGACCACGATCACCACGTCGGGATCGAGCGCCCGGAGGCGCTCGCCGATCCCGGCCATGCAGTCGTGCACCCGCTGGACCTGGTCGTGGTCCTCGGTGTCGGGCAGCGTCCAGAACTGCGGGGCGTGGGGGACGGCCGTCGCCCCCACGATGCCGGTGGCAACGCTCACGTTCGACCTCCGATCTCGACGTGGACTTCGGACGCCGCCCGGGCGATGGCGCGGACGATGTTCACGTAGCCCGTGCAGCGGCAGAGGTTCCCGCCCAGCTCCAGCCGGATGTCGTCCGGGGTGGCATCGGGGCACCGGGTGGCCACGTCGACCGCGGTGACCAGCATCCCCGGCGTGCAGAAGCCGCACTGCAGGCCGTGCTCGGCGGAGAACGCTTCCCGGACGGCGTCGGCGACCGGTCCCTCCAGGCCCTCGACGGTCACGACCTCGCGGCCGTCGCAGGCCACGGCGAGCGTGATGCACGACCGCACCGGATCGCCGTCGACCAGCACCGTGCACGCCCCGCACACCCCGTGCTCGCAGCCCAGGTGGGTGCCGGTGAGGTGGAGGCGCTCGCGGACGGCGTCGGCCAGCGACAGCCGCGGCGGCACCCGCACCCAGTGCTCGGTGCCGTTGACGGTCAGCCGGACGAGGACCTCGTCGTCGGCCCGCTGGTCGATCGATCCGGTCATGCAGCCTCCTGTCGGGCGGCCCGTTCGAGGGCCCGGGCCACGGTGATGCCGTGGAGCTGGCGGTGGTAGGGGTCGGCGTCGTCGAGCGCCCCGCCCACCGCGGCGACGACCTCGGCCGTCACGTCCTCGCCCCAGGCGCGGTCGGCGCCGAGCCCGGCGGGGAGCGCGTCGCGGACGGCGTCGACCCGCAGCGGCACCGAGGCGGCGGCGCCCAGCCACACCTCGGCCGTGCCGTCGGCGGCGACGACGGCCACGGCCAGCGACTCGGCGAACTCACCCGGCTTGCGGGCCGACTTGGCGAAGCCCCAGCGGGCGCCGGTCGCCAGCCGCGGGACCTCGACGGCCACCACGGCCTCGTCGTCGTCGAGGGCGCTGGTGAAGAAGCCCTGGACGAACTCGCCGGCCGGCACCCGGCGCGTCCCCCGCGCCGCCGACGCCACCTCGACCTCGGCCCCCAGCGCCGACATGACCACCGGCCACTCGGCTGAGCTGTCGGCGTGGGCGAGGCTGCCGCCGAGGGTGCCGCGGTTGCGGATGGCGCGGTAGCCGATGCCGGCGGCGACGGCCGGCAGGAGCCCCCGGGTGGCGTCGGGCACCCGGCGGTCCTCGAAGGCGGCGTGGACCACGGCGGCGCCGTAGCGGCACCGGTCGGCCAGCTCGGCGGTGGCGCCGAGCTCGGGGACCCGGCTGATGTCGACCACCAGCGTGGGCTGCGCCAGCCGCATGTTGAGGAGCGGCACCAGGCTCTGCCCGCCGGACATGAGCTTGGCCTCGTCGCCGTGCTCGGCCAGGAGGGCCAGGGCCTCGTCGAGCGAGCCGGCGCGGCGGTAGGCGAACGGGGCGGGCTTCACGCCTCGACCTCCCGGGCGTCGGGCGTTGCGGCGGGGTCGGGCGACGCTGTGGCCGGGGGCGTCGCCGGGACGGCGGGCGTGGAGGCGGCGTGGATCGCCTCCCACACCCGCCGCGGGGTGAGCGGGGTCTCGGTGATCGAGACCCCCAGGTCACGTAGCGCATCGGTCACGGCGTTGGCGATGGCTGCCGGCGGGGAGATCGACCCGCCCTCGCCCATGCCCTTGATGCCCAGCACCGTGAACGGCGACAGGGTCTCCAGGTGGGCGATCTTGATGTCGGGGATCTCGGTCGCCCCCGGCAGCAGGTAGTCCATGAACGTGGTCGCCTGGGGCTGGCCCTCGGCGTCGAACGTGCACTCCTCCAGCAGGGCGGTCCCGATGCCCTGCGCCACGCCGCCGTGGATCTGGCCGTCGACGATCATCGGGTTGACGACCCGGCCGCAATCCTCCGCCACCGCGTAGTCGAGGAGTCGGACGTGGCCGGTGTCGAGGTCGACCTCCACCACCGCGGCGTGGGTGGAGGCGGCGAACGTGCCCGTCTCGACCGACGGCCGGTAGCGGTCGGTGACCTCCAGGCAGGGGTCGATGGAGCGCGGGAGGCGCTCCATGTGGAGGTAGGCGGCGTCGGCGACCTCGGCCAGCGTGACCTCCCCGGCCGGGCCCCGGGCCACGCCGTCGACGAGCGTCAGCTCGGCGGGCTCGCACCCGAGCAGGTGGGCGGCGATCGCCAGCACCTTCTCTGCCAGCTTCTCGCAGGCCCGGTAGGTGGCGCCGCCGGCCATCACCATCGACCGGGAGGCGAACGTGCCCATGCCGTAGGGCGCGGTCTCGGTGTCGCCGT
>DATCLV010000007.1:0-8716 GCA_036563745.1 Acidimicrobiales bacterium
CAGCTACGCCGCCGAGGGCGGGGCGGTGGTCGAGGTGGTCGACGAGCGGCGGCTCGAGGTGGGCGGGCGGTTCGCGCTCGACGCCGGCCCCGACGGCGCGGACTGCGCCCGGGTGACGGCCGAGCCCGACGTGGTGGTGAGCGTGGCCGACCTCGGCTCGCTGCTGCTGGGCGGCGTGGGCTGGGGCACGCTGCAGCGGGCGGGCCTGGTGGAGGAGCGGTCGCCGGGCACGGTCGACCGCCTCGACACCCTGTTCCGCCCGTCACGGGCCCCGCACTGCCTCACGGACTTCTGACGGCGGCCGGTCGCTGACCCTGACACCCGCCGCGGGCCGACCGGGCCGGCGGCTCAGCGCGTCGCGCCCAGGACCACCCACCGGTCGCCGGCGAACCGCCACAGCAGCGTCGCCGACCGGGTGGCCATCAGCAGGCCGAGCGCCGCCCACAGCCACCCGATGCCCAGGCCGAGCGCGGCCACCGCCCACGCCGCCGGGAGGTAGACGACCGCGGCGATCACCATCGCCCACGCCAGGAACCGCTGGTCGCCGGCGCCGATGAGCACGCCGTCGAGCACGAACGCCACGGCGTTGAGCGGCTGCAGGACCGCCACCCACACCAGCAGGAACTCGGCTAGGGCGACGACGTCGGCGTCGTCGGTGAACAGGTGGGGGAGCGTGGACCGCAGCGGCAGGACCACCACCGCCAGCACGACGCCGAGCGCCACGCCCCACTCGATCATCCGGCGGCCGGCGGCCCGGGCCTCGTCGCCCCGCTCCGCACCCAGCGCCCGGCCGACGATCGCCTGCCCGGCGATGGCGACCGCGTCGAGCGTGAAGGCGAGGAACGACCACAGCTCGAAGGAGACCTGGTGGGCGGCGACGTCGACGGTGCCGATCCGGGTCGCGACGGCGGTCGTGGTCACCAGCGAGGCCCGCAGCGCGGCGGTGCGGACCAGCAGGTCGCGGGCCACGACCAGCAGCCGGCGCAGGCTGGCCGGGTGGGGGCGCAGGTCGGCGCCCAGCCGCCGGGCCGCGCCGGCGCAGCGGGCCACGTAGAACGCGGCGGCCACGCCCTGGGCCACCACGGTCGACAGCGCCGACGCGCCGATGCCCCGGTCGAACCCGTACACGAGCACCAGCTCCAGCACCAGGTTCAGGAGCCCGGTGCCGATGGCGATCACCAGCGGCGTGCGCGTGTCCTGGAGGCCGCGGAGGTAGCCGGTGCCGGCCAGCACGACCAGCATCGCCGGCAGGCCCAGCAGGGAGATCCGCAGGTAGACGAGGGCGTTGGTGCGGACGGCGCCCTCGGCGCCCAGCAGCTCGACGGTCGGGCCGGACAGCACGACGCCCACGACGATCAGCGCCACGCCGATGAGCGCCGCCAGCCACAGCGACTGGACGGCCTGGTGGGCGGCCTCGCGCTCGTCGCCGGCGCCGAGCAGCCGGCTCACGGCCGCCGTCGTGCCGTAGGCGAGGAAGATGAAGACGCTGTAGAGGGTGAGCAGCACGCTGGTGGCGACCGCCAGGCCGGCGAGCTCGTCGGTGCCGAGGTGGCCGACGACGGCGGTGTCGGCGAGCACGTAGAGCGGCTCGGCGATGAGCGCCCCGAACGCCGGGACCGCGAGCCGCACGATCTCGCGGTCGTGCGGGCTCCGGGCGGGGACCCGCCTGGCGACGCCGTCGGCGACACGGGCTGCGACTCGACCGAGCACGGGCTGCGTTCTACCGCTCCGAGCCGCCCGCTCCCCGGCGAATTCCGCGGGGTGTCCCCGGACACTGGGCCGCTACCAGCGGTAATCTCACCGGCGAACGTCTGGGGGGAGCGAGTGACGATCACCGGTCCGGTGGCGGACGACGCCGCCGACGCTGTCGACGCCGACATCGAGGAGCCGCAGCCGCGGACCGCGCCCGACGATGGGGTCGCCGACGGCGACCGGGCCGGGGGGCGCGAGCGGCCGGAGGTCACCTTCGGCTACACGCCTGGCTTCGACGGCCTGCGCGCCGCCGGCCTGCTGACGATCCTCGCCTACCACCACGGCGTCGGCGGCGCGAAGGGCGGGATCTTCACGCTCTCGATGTTCTTCACCCTGTCGGGCTTCCTGATCGCCACGCTGACGCTGGTCGAGTGGTCGCAGCACGGCCGGGTCTCGCTGGCCCGCTTCTGGGAGCGCCGGGCGCGCCGCCTCCTCCCCGCCGCGTTCGTGACCGTCGCCGCCGTCGTCGTCCTGCAGAAGTGGTGGGCGATCGGCGCCGGCCCCCAGTTCAAGGCCGACCTGGTCGCCGCCCTCGGCTACGTGGCCAACTGGCGGTTCGCCTTCTCCGACGGCGACTACGCGGCGATCTTCGCCGCCGAGCGCCCCGTCCAGCACTTCTGGTCGCTGGCGGTGGAGGAGCAGTTCTACTTCCTGTTCCCCCTGCTGTTCGTGGGCCTCATGCGGCTCACCCGCGGCGCCTGGGGCAAGGTCGGCCTGGCGTTCGCGGGGCTGGCGGCGCTGTCGTTCGTGGCCGCCGGGGTGACCGCCGCCCGGTCCGGCAACAGCGAGCTCGCCTACTACGGCACCCACACGCGGGCGGGGGAGCTCCTGGCCGGCGTGGCGCTGGCGTTCCTGGTGGTGGCCCGGCCGGTGCGGCGGTTCCTGGCCGGCCCACGCGGCGCCCGGGCGGTGCGCTGGGGCGCCCTCGTGGGCGCGGCCGGCTACGCCTGGCTGTGGACGTCGGTGGGCCTGTCGAGCCCGTGGGTGTTCCGGGGCGGCACGCTGCTCAACGCCACGTGCACGTCGCTCGTGATCCTCGCCTGCACGGCGGCGAAGCCCGGCCTGGTGGCCCGGGGCCTGGCCATCTGGCCGCTGCGGAACCTCGGGAAGGTCAGCTACGCCGTCTACCTCTTCCACTGGCCGCTGTTCCTGTTCCTCGACGCCGAGCGCACCGGGCTGGGGTACTGGCCGCTGTTCGCCGCCCGGGTGGGGGCGACGGTGGCGTTGGCGGTCGTGTCGTACCACCTGGTGGAGTCGCCGTTCCGGTTCCACCTGCGGATGCCGCGCCCGCAGCTGGTGGCGGTGCTGGCCGTTCCGGCGGTGGCGGTGCTGGGCCTGATCCAGGTGGTCGACGTGCACCGCACCGGCGTGATCGACCTCTCCCGGTCGGCGGAGAGCGACCCCTTCGAGGAGAGCGTCGTCAGTCCCTTCATGGTGGAGATCACCTCGCCGCCGACGAAGATCCTGCTGGTGGGCGACTCGGTGTCGTGGACGATGTGGTGGGGGCTCGGCACCTGGAACGGCAACCACCCCGACCGGCTCCTGTCGGTCGACGCGATCACCGCCATGGGCTGCCCCATCGGCACGCCGGGGGTGACCCGGTTCCTGGGGGAGGTGATCGAGGAGCAGAGCCCGGGCTGCAGGCGCTTCCGGGAGCGGATCGCCGAGGTGCTGGCCACGCGCGACTACGACGCCGTGATCCTGTCGCAGGGCGGTGCCGACCTCGCCGACCGCCGGATCGACGGCGAGTGGCGGGCCCTCGGCGACGAGGAGTTCGACGACTGGTTCCGCGCCGACCTGGCCGCCTACGCCGACATCTTCGACGAGGCCGACGTCCCGGTGCTGTGGGCGACGCTGCCGCACGTGCGGGCCCACGACCGCGACGACCCGACCCGCACGTGGCGGGACCACCCCGACAACGACCCGGCCCGCGTCGACCGCCTCAACGAGCTGTTCGAGGAGGTGGTGTTCACCCGCCCCGGGTTCCACCGGCTCGACGTGGCGTCGTGGGTGCGGGGCGCGCCGGGCGGCGAGTTCGACGAGACGATCCGGGGCGACGGCGTCCACTACTCCGAGGACGGCTCGAACGCGCTGGCCGAGTGGATGGTGCCCCAGGTGCTCGAGGTGGTGGCCGCCGACCGGGCCGACGGCGCCGGCGGGCCCGGGATCGTCGCGGCGCCGGTCGCGGCGACCGGGGCCGGGCCGGACGGGTCGACCCCGGTCGCGCCGTAACCGTCTTGCCGGTCTGTGACGGAGTGCGCGAGGCTCTACGGCCGATGCGGAGCGTTCGCCACCTCGTAGTACTTAGCTAGCGCACGCCCGGTTCCCGCGCGTGCGCCCTTCCGACCTTCCCAACCCGGGGAGGTCGTTTCAGTTTTCGCAGAAGCCGCGCTGCGGCCCCGGCCGCAGTCGCCGCAGTCGTCGTCGTTCGATCCCCTGACATCCAGTCCTCTCGCCAAGGAGCGGGGAAAGCCATGCAGATCTCCGGTGGCCAAGCACTGATCAAAGCTCTCGAGATGGAGGGGGTCGACGTGATGTTCGGTCTCCCCGGCGGGGCGATCCTCCCCGTCTACGACCCCATCATCGACAGCCCCATCCGGCACATCCTCGTGCGCCACGAGCAGGGCGCCGGCCACATGGCCGAGGGCTTCGCCCACGCCACCGGGCGCCCCGGGGTGTGCATGGTCACCTCCGGCCCGGCCGCCACCAACGTGGTCACCCCGCTCTGCGACGCCTACATGGACTCGGTGCCGATGGTGTGCATCACCGGCCAGGTGCCGTTCCCGGCGATCGGGACCGACGCCTTCCAGGAGTGCGACACGGTCGGCATCACCCGGTCGGTCACCAAGCACAACGAGCTGGTCACCGAGGCCCAGGACATCCCGCTGGCGGTCCGGCAGGCGTTCCACATCGCCACCACCGGCCGGCCCGGGCCCGTGCTGCTCGACATCCCGAAGGACATCGTCGACCCCCAGAACCCCCGGTCGCAGATGGACTGGTACTGGCCGTCCGACGACGACGTGCGGGCGAGCCTCCCCGGCTACCGGCCCAACACGCAGGGGCACCCGAAGATGATCCGCCAGG
This sequence comes from Acidimicrobiales bacterium, assembly GCA_036563745.1. Lineage (GTDB taxonomy): Bacteria > Actinomycetota > Acidimicrobiia > Acidimicrobiales > VFJN01 > DASXTK01. The sequence continues at coordinate 4,837 of DATCLV010000007.1, forward strand.
CCGCCGAGCTGATCCTGGCCGCCCGCAAGCCGGTGATCTACGCCGGTGGCGGCATCCTCAAGGCCCGGGCGGCCGAAGCGCTGCGGGAGCTGGCCGAGCTGTGCGACATCCACGTCGTCACCACGCTCATGGCCCGGGGCGCCTTCCCCGACGACCACGAGCTGTGCCTGGGCATGCCGGGCATGCACGGCAACTACACCGCGGTCACGGCGATGCAGCAGTCCGACCTGCTGATCGCCCTGGGCTCCCGCTTCGACGACCGGGTCACCGGCAAGCTCGACGGGTTCGCCCCCGAGGCCAAGGTCATCCACGTCGACATCGACCCGGCAGAGCTGGGCAAGGTCCGCAGGCCCGACGTGCCGATCGTCGGCGACTGCCGCCTCGTCATCGAGGAGCTGGTCGTCGCCGTCCGGCACCTGCTCGACGGCGGCGCCGAGTTCCCCGACCGCACCGGCTGGCGCTCGACGATCTCGGGCTGGCAGGAGAAGTTCCCGCTCACCTACGAGCAGTCGGAGCCGGGCGAGGCCCTGAAGCCCCAGTTCGTGCTGGAGCGGCTGCGCGACAACACCCCGGACGACACGATCGTCGCCTCGGGCGTCGGCCAGCACCAGATGTGGACCTCCCAGTACTGGAAGTTCAACCACCCCTACACGTTCGTGAACTCGGGCGGCCTGGGGACGATGGGCTTCTCGGTCCCGGCGGCGATCGGCGCCAAGGTCGGCCGCCCCGACCGGATGGTGTGGGCGGTCGACGGCGACGGCTGCTTCCAGATGACCGCCCAGGAGCTGGTCACGGCGGCGTCGGAGCGCATCCCGGTGAAGGTGGCGATCCTCAACAACGCCTACCTCGGCATGGTCCGCCAGTGGCAGGAGATGTTCTACGAGGAGCGGTACTCCGAGGTGTACCTGTCGCCCGACCTGCCCGACTACAAGCTGTGGGCCGAGGCGATGGGCTGCGTCGGCATGCGGGTCGAGTCGCCCGAGGAGGTCGACGCCGCCATCCAGAAGGCCAACGAGATCGACGACCGGCCCGTCGTCATCGACTTCCGCACCGACTCGCGGGAGAAGGTGTACCCGATGGTCCCGGCGGGCCAGACGAACGATGCCATCATCGTGGATCCCAGCCAGGGCGAGGGAGGACGTTGACCATGAACGCCATCGGCTCCGCCCTGCCGGGCACCGACATCCGCCACCACACGCTGGTGGTGCTCGTCGAGAACAAGGCGGGCGTGCTCGCCCGCGTGGCCGGCCTGTTCGCCCGCCGCGGGTTCAACATCTACTCGCTGGCCGTCGCCCCGACCGAGGACGAGCGCTTCTCCCGCATCACGATCGTCGTCGACGTGGCGTCGACCCCGCTGGAGCAGATCACCAAGCAGCTGTTCAAGCTGATCAACGTGGTGAAGATCTCGGAGCTCGACCCGCGCGACGCCGTCGAGCGCGAGCTCATGCTGGCCACCGTCCGGTGCGACGCCGCCACCCGCAGCCAGGTCATCGAGCTGGTCGGGCTGTTCGGTGGGCGCATCGTCGACGTCGGCCACGACGAGCTGACGGTGTCGCTCGACGGCGAGCCCCACCGTCTCGACGACCTGGAGGACCTGTTGCGGCCCTACGGGATCGTCGAGCTGCAGCGCACCGGGCGCGTCGCGCTCCCCAAGCTGGAGCGGAACCCGGGGCTCCGGTCGATCCGCCGGTCCGCCTGAACCTCCCCAACTCGAAATTGCGTCCGAAATGCCGGACATAGCGGCCTGATCAGCGCAATTTCGCTCGATCCGCCGAAAGGAAACTCTGTCCCCATGGCCAACGTGTACTACGACAAGGACGCCGACCCGTCCCTCCTCACCTCGCGCAAGGTGGCGATCATCGGCTACGGCTCCCAGGGTCACGCCCACGCCCTGAACCTCAAGGACTCGGGCATCGACGTGCGGGTCGGGCTGCGGGAGGGCTCGTCCTCGAAGGCCAAGGCGGAGGCCGCCGGGCTCCGGGTGACGTCGATCGAGCAGGCGGCCACCGAGGCCGACCTGATCATGATCCTGCTGCCCGACACCGAGCAGAAGAAGGTCTACGACGCCGAGATCGCCCCGCACCTCAAGGAGGGCGACGCCGTCTTCTTCGCCCACGGCTTCAACGTGCGGTTCGAGCGGATCACCCCGCCGGCCGGCATCGACGTCGCCATGGTCGCCCCCAAGGGCCCCGGCCACCTGGTGCGCCGTACCTACGAGGAGGGCGGCGGCACGCCGTGCCTCATCGCCGTGGCGCAGGACGCCAGCGGCAAGGCCAAGGAGCTGTCGCTGGCCTACGCCGCGGCGATCGGCGGCGCCCGGGCGGGCGTGCTCGAGACCACCTTCGAGGAGGAGACCGAGACCGACCTGTTCGGCGAGCAGGTCGTGCTCTGCGGTGGCCTCACCGCCCTGGTGCAGGCCGGGTTCGAGACGCTGGTCGAGGCCGGCTACCAGCCCGAGTCGGCCTACTTCGAGTGCCTCCACGAGCTGAAGCTCATCGTCGACCTCATGTACGAGCAGGGCATCGCCGGCATGCGGTACTCGATCTCCGACACCGCTGAGTACGGCGACCTCACCCGCGGCCCCCGCATCATCAACGACGCGGTGAAGGCCGAGATGAAGGTCATCCTTGACGAGATCCGGTCGGGCAAGTTCGCCGACGAGTGGATCGCCGAGTCGGAGGCGGGCCGGCCCGTCTACAGCGAGCTCAAGCAGAAGGGCCAGGAGCACCAGATCGAGAAGGTCGGCGAGAAGCTCCGGGCGATGATGCCCTGGATCTCCGCCGGCAAGACCCGGGTCCAGGACGCCTCGGGCGGCTGACGTCGGCGTCCACCCTCGGATCGCCCGAGCTGCACGCACGCGGAAGGGGCCGGTGGATCACCACCGGCCCCTTCCGCGTCCCGGGGTGGGACGGGTGACGACTGGGTTCAGCCCGTGTAGTTCGGCGTGTCGACCACGGGGGTGGCGGGCGCCGGGGTCGGGACCTCGGCCTCCGGCTCCTCCGGCGTGCTCGGGCCCGGCTCCTCGGGCTCCTCGGGGGTGGTCGGGGGCTGCGTGGTCGGCGGGGCGGTCGTCGGCGGCGTCCCGCCGCCGGTCACGTCGAACGCCACCGGCCCGTAGTCGATGATGACGTGGCCGTTGTCGCCGAGGATCGATCCCCAGCAGGAGGCGGTCACCTCGTAGGTCGCGTCGGGGTCGGCCGTGTCCGGCACGGTCAGCTGGGTGCTCCAGGCGCCGCTGTCGTCGGGCTCGGTGAAGGCGGTGGCACCGGACGAGCCGTCGGTGAACACGACGGTGACGCTCCGGTCGGGGTACCCGTCCTGGAAGCACCCGGTGCCGCTCACGGTGATGACCGTCCCCGGCGGGCCGCTGGTCGGGCTCACGGTGAAGCCGTCCCCGGCCGCCGCCGGCGCCGCCGCCATCCCGACGGCCACCATCCCGACGCCCAGGGCGACGATCCGCTTTCTGCTCATGGTCCTCCTCCATCGACCCGCGCTCGTGCGCGGGGACATCTCGCGGCAGGCCGCCCGGCATCGGCCGGTGACCGGAGAAGGGTTCCCGCCTTCCCGCCATCTTCCGAGGTGGCCCGCCCTCTGAACGGCGCGAACCTAGAACGGTCCTCCCCGGAGTCGCCGCCTCCCACCCCCATTGCAGTACCGACCTACTTAACCCCCGCGAGGTCGCCCCGCAGGCGGCGGGCGAGGGCGTCGCGGGGTGCCGTCCGTGCCGTTCGACGGTCGGCTAGGGCGTGTCCGATGGATCCGGTGTGCGGATCTCCGAGTCGGGGGCGTCGCTCGGCGTGCCATCCCGGCGTCGTAAGCCACCAGCGCTTTCGGCGTCCGGCATGGTGCGGCGAGCGGCGTCATCCGGCCGGAGAGACGC
>DATCLV010000020.1:0-5295 GCA_036563745.1 Acidimicrobiales bacterium
TACCACGTCGCCACGCTCGACCACGACGCCGAGCTGATCGAGCGGGAGGCCGTCGACTTCGCGGCCCGCTGCTTCGCGGCCGGGCCCCGGGAGCCGTAGCCCCTCGCGTCGGGCCCGGTCGGGTTCGGTCGGTCGGGTTCGGGCCCGTTCGGTCGTCGCCCCGGCGTCGGCCGGTGCCCTCGCCTGACGGCCTTCGCCCTACGGCCTGACCGTGGTCGGGGTCGGGATCCTGGCCGGAAGGGTGGTGCCGTCGCCGACCCGCACCAGCTCGTCCTCGGGCGGGACGGCCATCGCCGTGATCGAGGCGCGGAGGCCGCGCACGAGGTGCAGCACCTCGATGGTGACGACGTCGTCCGGGTCGGGGTCGGCGAGCGTGAAGGTCTCGTTGCCGCCCCGCAGCTCGCCCTCGTGGACCTCGGTGCCGTCCACCAGCACCAGGACCGCGGGGTCGGCGGTGAGGTCGTTGACCGTGAACCGCAGGGTCCCGCCGCCCCGGCGCACGTCGAGGAGGACCATCGTCTCGAACGTGGAGGCGCCGGCGATCTCCCAGGCGGGCTCGGCCTCACCGGTGCCGGACTGCCCCCGGCGCAGGAACACGCCGCCGTTGGCCAGCCGTTCGCCGTCGTCGACGTTCCACGTGCTCCACCACACCGTGCCGTTGGACGGGTCCGTCGTCGGCTCGTCCGACTTGAACTCGTCGACCTGCAGCTGGATGCCGTGCTCCTCCAACCGGTGGTCGTCCAGGCCCATCTCGAGCAGGTAGAGGAGGGCGAGCTCCGTGGGGTCGCCGGTGGCCTCGAGGACCTCGGGCCGGGCGGTGTCGAGCGGCAGCGCCGCCGCCTGATCGGGTCGGAAGTCCGTCCCGCCGGGGGCGGGGATGGACGGCAGGTCGTCCGGGACGGCCAGCGTGGCGGCCCGGTCCTCCTGGCGGGGTCCGCCGTCCGACAACGGGGCCTGGCCCTCGCCGTCGGTGCGCTCCGAGCCGAGCCGGGTGTCGATCACCACGGCCGCGGCGACGACCACCAGCAGCGCGGCGGCGGTCGCCAGCACCGGGCGCAGCGACAGCCGGTGGAGGCACCACCCGTCCCGCCCCGACCGGCTCCCTCCCCGGCGTCGCGGGGCCCGGAGGTGGGCGGGCGGGCGATCGACCTCGGCGGGGCGCAGCGGCACGACCACGCCGCTGGCCCGCCCCACCGCCTCCTCCCACGGCGGCGGCTCGACGTCGATCTCGGCGGCGCGGCGGTGCAGGGACGCCCGCACCCGCTCCTCGACGGTCTGCCGGCGCACGGGGCTCATGGCGTCACCACCTTGCGCAGGGCGCGGAGGCCACGGTGGATGGCCGTCCGCACGGTCGGGACACGGCAGCCCAGCAGCTCGGCGATCTCCTTGTCGGGCAGGTCCTCGTAGAAGCGGAGGACGATGGCGGCGCGCTGGCGCTCGCCGAGCGAGGCGATGGCGTCCCACATCTCGTCGGCGGCCAGGTCGGCGGGGTCGGGCGGGCGGGGCAGGCGCTCGCGTTCGAGCTTCGCCCGCCGACCCCACGAGTAGCAGCGGTTGACGACGGCGGCCCGCACGTACAGGAACGGGTCGCGCACGTCGTCGATCTTCCCGCGAGAGGCGATGAAGGCGTCCTGCACGATCTCCTCCGCCACGTCGCGCTGGCGGGTGAGCAGGTACGCGAGCCGCACGAGGTCGCGGTAGCGGTCGCGGTACACCCGGACGAGGCGGTCGTCCCACCTGGTGCTCCCGGCCGTCGCGCCCATCGGTGCGGCGTGCATCGTCAATGGAGACGTCCGCCGCGGCCGAAACGTTCCCCACGACGTTCCGTGCGCGGCGGCGGTGGTGGTGGGTCGCGGCCGCCGGGGGTGCGGGCGGCGCTCCCCGCGGTCGAAGGGTTCCGGAGGGGGCGCGCCCGGCCCCTACAGTTGCCCCGATGGCCGATATCTCCCGCGACGACGTCGCGCACGTGGCTCGGCTGGCCCGGATCGAGCTCACCGAGGAGGAGCTCGACACGTTCACCGGCCAGCTCGCCAAGGTGCTGCAGCACGCGCGCGACGTCGAGGCGCTGGACGTGAGCGACGTCCCCCCGACCGCGCACCCCTACCCGCTGAAGAACGTGCTGCGCCCCGACGAGGTGCGGCCGTCGCTCGACCGCGACGAGGTGCTCGCCGCCGCACCCGCGGCCGAGGACGGCCAGTTCCGCGTCCCGCCCGTGCTGGGGGAGGCGCCGTGACCGAGAACGTCGCGCACCGCGGGGCCACCACGGCCCACGCCATCGCCGCCGCCGTCCGGAACGGGGCGACGCGGGCCGCCGACGTGCTCGAGGAGCACCTGGCCCGGATCGAGGCGCTCGACGAGCGGGTCCACGCCTTCAACCTCGTGACCGCCGAGGCGGCCCGCGAGGAGGCGCTGGCGATCGACCGGCGGGTCGTCGCCGGCGAGGACCCCGGGCCGCTGGCCGGCGTGCCGGTCGCTTTGAAGGACAACCTCTGCACCCACGGCGTCGACACGACCTGCTCGTCGAAGGCGCTGGAGGGCTGGCGCCCGCCGTACGACGCGACCGTGGTCGAGCGGCTGCGGGCCGCCGGGGCGATCGTCGTCGGCAAGACCAACCTCGACGAGTTCGCCATGGGCAGCTCGACGGAGAACTCGGCGTTCGGCCCCACCCGCAACCCCCACGACCTCGACCGGGTGCCGGGCGGGTCGTCGGGCGGGTCGGCCGCCGCCGTGGCCGCCGGGTTCGCGCCGTTGGCGCTGGGGTCCGACACGGGCGGGTCGATCCGCCAGCCGGCCGCGCTGTGCGGCGTCGTGGGCGCCAAGCCCACCTACGGCGCCGTGTCGCGGTACGGGCTGGTGGCGTTCGCGTCGTCGCTCGACCAGATCGGGCCCTTCGCCGCCAACGTGGCCGACGCCGCGCTGCTGCTGGAGGCCGTCGCCGGGCACGACCCGCGCGACGCCACGTCGATCCCGGAGCCGTTCCCGGCGCTGGCCGAGCACCTGGACCGGGGTGTCGAGGGCCTGCGGGTCGGGGTCATCTCCGAGCTGACCGAGGCCGACGGCATCGAGGTCGAGGTGTCGGAGCGGGTGCGGGAGGCCGCCGCGGCGCTGGAGAAGGCGGGCGCGGTCGTCGACGAGGTGTCGGTGCCGTCGACGATGTACGGCCTGTCGGCGTACTACCTGATCGCCCCGGCCGAGGCGTCGAGCAACCTGGCCCGCTACGACGGGGTGCGCTACGGCCTGCGGGTCGACGCCCCCACCACCGGCGACATGTACGACCGCACCCGCACCGCCGGCCTGGGCGCCGAGGTGAAGCGGCGGATCATGCTGGGCACCTACGCCCTGTCGGCCGGCTACTACGACGCCTTCTACGGCAAGGCGCAGCGGGTGCGGACCCTGATCCTGCGCGACTTCGAGGCGGCCTACGAGCGGTTCGACGTGCTGCTGTCGCCGACGTCGCCGTGCGTGGCGTTCCCGCTGGGGGAGAAGGCGGCCGATCCGCTGACGATGTACCTGAACGACGTGTGCACGATCCCGTCGAACCTGGCCGGGCACCCGGCGATCTCGGTCCCGTTCGGGACCGGCGCCGGCAACCTGCCCGTCGGCGTCCAGGTCCTGGCCCCCGCCCTCGGCGAGGCCACGATGTTCCAGGTCGCCGCCGCCCTCGAATCCTCCGCCCCGGAGACGCCGGGTTCGTAGCCCTCCGAAACTTGCACTGACATGGAATTCCAAGTTTCGGGTGTGAAACTTGGGGAACGCCCCACCAATTGCAAGTGTCGTGCCGTCGCCGGCCCCCACCAGTGGGCTGGGCGACGGCACAGGCCGATCAGCGGGGCCATCGGCGTTCGAGCCGGTCGAGGTGGACCACGTCGACGTACGGACCCGGCTTCCGGCATCGCTGGAGTATGCGGTGCAGGTTGCAGCCGAAGCGTCGGGCCATCTCGGCGCCGACGATGTTGGGTCAGGGTGTCACGAGGGTGGCTCGGTGAGGGTGGCGAGGCGGGGGAGGACCTCGTCGCGCCAGCCCGGGCCCATGTTGTCGAAGGCGAAGCGGTGCTGGGGGTCGTCGAGGTCGAAGCCGGAGTGGTCGAGGAACAGGCGGGTGCCGTTGCCCTCGGGGACGAGGCGCCAGGTGAGGGTCCAGTCGGCGAACGTGTAGACGAGCCGCTCGGGCTCGACCACCTCGAGCACCGTGCACGGCACGTTGCCCCAGCCGGGCATCTCCAGCAGGAACTCGTGGCCCACGACCGGGGCGATGTCGCCGGGCGCCCACCAGGCGGCCAGCTCCTCCGGGGTGGTGAGCGCCCTCCAGACGCGGGCGGCGGGGGCGGCGACGAACTGGTCGACGCTGATCGTGTCGGTGGCGGTGGTCACTCGGGATGCTCCTCGAGGTGGGTGGACAGGTCGGACAGGGTGCGGCGCCAGTAGCGCTCGAACGGCCGGAGCCAGGTGCCGACGTCGGCCAGCGGCTCGGCGCTCAGCTGGTAGCGGCGCTCGCGGCCGCGCACCTCCTCCCGGACGAGCCCGGCCCGGCGCAGCACCTGGAGGTGCTCGGACACGGACGGCCGGCTGAGGTCGAACTCCTCGGCGAGGGCCCCGGCGTTGCGCGGGGCCTCCGCCAGCAGCTCGAGCAGCCGGCGGCGGACCGGGTTGGCCAGGGCGGTGAACACGTCGGGATCGGCAGGGGCGGGAGCCACGTCGCCATCATGTCGGAAATTTCCGACATGTCAACCTTTTCCTACGCGTTCGTGCCTCGGCGGATCGCGTAGCCTGGCCCGATGGCGTCCGACACCGAGTGGGAGACCGTGATCGGTCTCGAAGTGCACTGCGAGCTGGCCACGGCCACGAAGCTGTTCTGCGGGTGCCCCAACCGCTTCGGCGACGAGCCCAACACCAACGTGTGTCCGGTCTGCCTGGGCCTGCCGGGCTCGCTGCCGGTCCTCAACGAGCAGGCGGTCGAGCTGGCCATCCGCCTGGGCCGGGCGCTGCACTGCACGGTGCAGCGGTCGGTGTTCTCCCGGAAGAACTACTTCTATCCGGACATGCCGAAGGACTACCAGATCAGCCAGTACGACCTGCCGATCAACACCGGCGGCTACATCGATCTGCCCAGCGGCCAGCGGATCGGCATCACCCGGGCGCACCTGGAGGAGGACACCGGCAAGTCGACGCACGTCCGCACCGGGGTCCAGGGCGGCGGCCGCATCCACGAGGCCGAGTACTCCCTCGTCGACTACAACCGCTCGGGCGTCCCGCTGCTGGAGATCGTGTCGGAGCCCGACATGCGCAGCGCCGAGG
>DATCLV010000022.1:0-1562 GCA_036563745.1 Acidimicrobiales bacterium
GCATCGCCCTGCTCTACATCGCGCCCTCCTAGCTCCCAGCTGGTCGGACGCGGACGGCACGTCCGTTCCTCCGGAGAGTGCCGGCCGGCGGGAGGCTCCCAGCCCGATCCCGCCGGCCGGCTTCTCCGGCCTTCCTGTCGAGGACATCACTGGCTGCGAGGTGGAGATGCGGGGGGCATTTCTGGTGAGGGGTCGGGTGAGGCACCGCTGGCGAGTCGTGCTGCTCGGGATCGCGTCGCTGGTCCCGGCGCTCGTGTCCACGGGGGTCGTGGCGCGGCCGGTGGCCGCGCACGCCAAGGTGACCGGCAGCTCGCCGGCCGACGGGGCCGAGGTCGACGTGGCGCCCGACCGGGTGACGCTGTACCTCGACGCCAAGCCGGCCACGATCGAGGGCGACCCGCTGCAGCTGTACGGGCCCGACGGGGCGCGGGTCGACGCCGCCGACGCCCACGTCGGCGCGGCCGGCACCGAGCTCACGGTGACGATGGCCGCCGGCGTCCCGCGGCCGGCGGGGGAGTACCACCTCCTCTGGCGGGTCGTGTCGCAGGACTCGCACCTGATCGCCGGGCACTTCACCTTCCGCGCCCGGCAGGACGCCCCGCCGGTGTCGCTGCAGTTCGCGCCGGGCGCCGACGCCGGGTCGCCCCGCTGGCACCAGGCCGGGTCGGTCGACGCGAGGGTCGCGCTGGTGGCGACGGCCGTGGCGGGCTTCGCGGTGGCCGCCGCGGTCTACGGCACGAAGGGACGCCGCCGTGGCCTTGCGGAATGACGACCTCGACGGGTTCGACGTCGACGGCCTCGACGTCGGTGGCCTCGACCTCGACGGCCTCGGTGGCCGCGGCCTGGGGTTCCTGCCGCCCCGCCGGGTCCCCGGGTGGGGTGAGGGGTCGGGCCGGCCCGACCCCCGCCGCTCCCCGGTCGGCGCCCGGCGGAAGCCGTCGGACCCGCCGTTCGTGCGGCGGCTGCCGCCCCCGCCCGCCGCGCCCCGGCACCTGCGCCCGGTCCACCGGTGGGAGCGGGTCCGGACGGCGGTCGCGCTGGTCGCCGGCGTGGTCGGGGCGCTGGTGCTGGCGTGGCTCGTGCTGGTGGTGCTGCGCCGACCGGACCCCGTCCACCCGTCCGACGCGGTGGGCGCGCGGGTCGACCGGCTCGTCGCCCGCACCGTCCTGGCCGACCGCGTGCTGGCGGTCGCCCAGTGGTTCTCGACCGCGTCGGCCGTCCTGGTGCTGGGCGGCCTGCTGTTCCGGGCGCTCGTGCTGGGGCCCGTGCGGCGCCGGGTCCTACGGGGGGTGGACCCGGCGCCGCAGCCAGGGGACCGGGCATGGGCGGAGCGCCGTCGGGCGCGCCGGTTGACCAGCCGCCGCTACCGGGCCGAGGAGGGCGTGCTCCGCCGGGCCGCGGCCGTGGGGATCGTGGCGGGCGCCGCCGGGATCGTCCTGCGGACCGCCACCCTGTCGGACACCCACGTGTTCGCCACGCTCGTGCCGTCCCGGGTGGGCTTCGTGGCGACGAGCCCGTTCGGGGTCGCCACGCTCCTGCGCGGCGCCGGGTTGGCACTGGTC
>DATCLV010000027.1:0-2527 GCA_036563745.1 Acidimicrobiales bacterium
GCGCCCACCACGCCCGCCGGAGCCGGCGCCGACGCCGGCACGAGCACGGGCGCCGCCAGCGGGGCCGTGGCCGACGTGGCCGGCATCCCCAAGATCTGGAGCGAGGTCATCGGCGAGCTGCCGCTCCCCGTCCGCAGCAAGTGGCGGGGCGGCCGGTGGGTCGAGCCCCTCGGCAACCCCGCGCGCTTCGCCGTGCCCAACAACTGGCACCAGAAGGCCTGCGAGGAGGGTCGGCGGGAGGTGGAGCAGGCGCTCGCCGCCCGCCTCGGCCCCGGGATCACGGTCGAGGTCGTCGTCGAGGGCGGCGACGCCCCGCCGCCGGGCCCCGGCAGCGGCCCGGGGGCGAGCGTCGCCGGTGCCACCCTCCGTCCCGGCGCCCCGGCCGAACCCCCGCCGGACGACGAGGACATCGACCTGTCCGAGCTCCGCGACGCCGACGACGTCGAGACGATCAGCGGCGTCGAGCTGCTCATGCGGGAGTTCGGCGGCGGCCAGCTGATCGAAGAGGAACCGTGACATCCCCGAGAGAGGCCCGATGAGCGCCCCCGACAGCCCCACGCCCGAACCGCCCGGCCTGCCGGGCGCCAACCCCATGGACCTGCTCGCCTCGGCGCAGGAGGCCATGGCCGCCCAGGTCGAGGCGGCGTCGCGCACGGTGGAGGGCACCGCGGGCGGCGGGGTCGTCACGGTCACGATGACCGGCGGCGGCGAGGTCACCGGCCTCACGATCGCCCCCGAGGTGGTCGACCCGGGCGACGTCGAGATGCTCCAGGACCTGATCCTCGCCGCCCTCCGCGACGCCAACGGCCAGGTCGTCGAGCTGCAGCGGGCGGCCCTCGGGTCGTTCGGCGGCATCGACATCGGCTCGGCGCTCGGTGACCTCTTCGGTGGCATCGGCGGCACGGGCGGGACGGGTGGCATCGGCGACCTGGACGGCGGCACCGGCGAGGGCGGCGCGGGCCTCGGCCCGGCGGGCGCCTAGCCGTGGCCGTCTACGCCGGACCGGTCCAGGACCTCATCGACGAACTGGGCCGCCTCCCCGGAGTGGGCCCCAAGTCGGCTCAGCGCATCGCGTTCTACCTCCTCAAGGTCCCGAAGGACGACGCCCTCCGCCTCGCCCGCGCCATCGCCGAGGTGAAGGACAAGGTGCGGTTCTGCGCCACGTGCTTCAACGTGTCGGAGGACGAGCGCTGCGGCATCTGCGCCGACCCCCGCCGCGACCCGAGCGTCGTGTGCGTGGTCGAGGAGCCGCGGGACCTCGTGGCCGTCGAGAAGACCGGCGAGTACAAGGGCCGCTACCACGTCCTCCAGGGGGCCATCAGCCCGATCGAGGGCATCGGCCCCGAGCAGCTGCGCATCCGGGAGCTGCTGGAGCGGATCGGCGCCGAGGGGATCGACGAGGTCATCCTCTGCACCAACCCCAACCTGGAGGGCGAGGCCACCGCCCTCTACCTCGGCCGGCTCCTCAAGCCCATGGGGCTCAAGGTCACCAGGATCGCCAGCGGCCTCCCCGTGGGCGGCGACCTCGAGTACGCCGACGAGCTCACCCTCGGGCGCGCCCTCGAAGGCCGCCGCGAGGTGCCCGACTGACGACCGACGACTGGCGATTGACGGCCTGACGTGGGACGGCGGTCGACCGACGACGGACGACCGCCGCGCCGCTCAGGTCGGCTGGAGCTGCGTCCTGAGGGCGGCGAGCATCTCGGCCCGGGTCGTCGCACCCAGCTTCTGGCGGATCTTCGCCACGTGGTGCTCGACCGTCTTCGGGGAGATGTACAGCTGGGCGCCGATCTCCTTGTAGGTCAGGCCGTCGATGATGTACTGCGACACCATCTGCTCCCGCTCCGACAGCACGCTGGCGGTGGTGGGCGACTCGTCGGCCTCGGCCGACGGCAGCGCCGCCTTCAGGTCGCGGGCCTGCTCCAGCAACGACCGGGTCACCGCCGGGTCGGACGAGCGGATCGCCGCCTGACCGGTCAGCCGCGACGCCTCCCACGTCAGCCCCAGGCCCTGCAGGCCCTTCGACACCGCGGCCACGCGGGCCGGGTCGACCGTGCCGCCCAGGATCGCCACCCACGCCCGGGCCGCCTCCGCCAGCGCCCGCAGCCGCGAGTGCACCGGGGTGACCGCCTCGACCTCGGCGGCACGGCGCACGGCGGCGTCCTTGTCGTCGGAGGCCAGCGCCACCTGGAGACCGATCCAGCGCAGCGGCAGCAGCCACAGCGGCGGCTCCGACAGCGACCGCATGACCCCACCCAGCTCGCGGGCCTTCGCGCCCACCCGGTCCCACAGGCCCAGGCGGCTGGCGGCGATGGTGAGCTCGCCGATCACGTCGAGCGACAGCAGGTCGGCCGGGTGCCGCAGCAGGACGCCCTCGGCGCTACGCCAGGCGTCGCCCAGGCGGGCCAGGTCGCCGGAGCGCCGGGCGAGGCCGGCGTCGATCGCGGACGCCAGCAGCGACTCCCGCGGCGGCAGCGCCTGGGGCTGCTGGCGGGCCTCGTCGAGCGCCGCCTGCGCCGCCGCCCAC
>DATCLV010000045.1:0-6896 GCA_036563745.1 Acidimicrobiales bacterium
CCTCGGCCGGCGGCGCGTACCTGGTCTGCCGCGACAACTTCGGTCTCGTCACGGCGCAGGTGGCCGGTGCCTCGCTGCTGGTCGGCTACACGCTGACCGTGGCGGTGTCGGTGGCGGCCGGCAGCGCGGCGATCAGCTCGACCGTCGAGGCGCTGGCGCCCTACCGGGTGGCGATGTCGCTGGGCTTCATCGTGCTCATCGCCTACGGCAACCTCCGGGGCCTCCGGGAGTCGGGGAAGCTGTTCGCGCTCCCCACGTTCTTCTTCATGGGGATGATGGGCACGCTGCTCCTCTGGGGCCTGGCCCGCTTCGTGACCGGCGACCTCGACGCGGTGGACGGCTACGAGGAGGGCACCATCCCCTTCGGCGAGGGCGGCGACGGGATGCTGTACGGCATCTCGCTGTTCCTCCTGGTGAAGGCGTTCGCCTCCGGTGGCGCGGCGGTCACGGGCGTCGAGGCGATCTCCAACGGCGTCACGCTGTTCCGCGAGCCGGCGTGGAAGAACGCCCGCTCCACGCTCGTCATCATGGGCGGCGGCCTGGCGGTGATGTTCCTGGGCATCTCGCTGCTGGCCGCCCGGACGAAGGTGGCGCCCTTCGAGGACGGCACACCGACCGTGCTGGCCCAGCTCGGCGAGCAGGTCTTCGGGTCGGGGGCGCTGGGCGGGACGCTGTCGACCGTCCTCAACGTCGCCACCATGCTGATCCTGGTGCTGGCGGCCAACACCGGCTTCGCCGGGTTCCCCGCGCTGGCCAGCCTGCAGGCGGGCGACAGCTTCCTGCCCCGCCAGCTCACCCGCCGGGGGCACCGGCTGGTGTTCTCCAACGGCATCTTCGCCCTGGCGGGGGCGGCGGCGGTCCTGGTGCTGCTCACCGGGGCCGCGGTCACCCGCCTGATCCCGCTCTACGCCATCTCGGTGTTCAGCGGCTTCGTGCTGTCGCAGGCCGGCATGACCCGGCGCCACTTCCGCAAGCGCGGCCGGGGCTGGCGGCTCGGGGCGCTGGCCAACGGCGTCGGCGCCGCTGTGTCGGGGCTGATCATCGTCGCCGTCCTGTGGACCCGCTGGGACGACGCCTGGATCATCCTGCCGGTCATGCCGCTCTTCGTCGTCCTGCTGCTGCGGCTCAACCGGCAGTACGAGCGGGAGCGGGTGCTGCTCGAGGCCGACGTGCCGGCGGCCGCCACCGCCCCGATCCTGCGGCGCCACGTGGTGCTGGTGTTCGTCGACCGGCTCGACCTCGCGGCGGCCCGGGCCATCCAGTACGCCCGGACGCTGACGCCGGACGAGCTGCGGGCCGTCCACTTCGCCGTCGACCAGGAGGCGGCCGAGCGGCTGGCCGACGAGTGGCGCCGGCTGGGCATGTCCCGGGTCCGGCTGGAGCTGGTGGCCTGCCCCGACCGCCGCATCACCCGGTCGGCGGTGGTGACCGTGGCCCACGAGCTGTCCGACGGCGACACCGAGGTGTCGGTGCTGCTCCCCGACCGCAAGTACCGCGGTCTGTGGCACCGCATCCTCCACGACCGGACCGCCGACGACATCCTCAAGGAGGTGTCGCGGCTGCCCCACGCCAACGTGACCACGGTGCCGTTCCAGTTCGACAACGTGGCCGACACCGACGTGCCGCTGGAGGCCGTGACCGGCCGCGCCGTGGGCGACGACGGGACGGCGGCGAACGGGAAGGCGGGGCCCGGGCTCGCCAAGGCGCCCCGGCCCGAGCGCGGCCGCAAGGGCGCGCTGGAGACAGTGACCGCCATCGGCGAGGCCCGGTGGCGCGACCGGGTGCGACTGCAGGGCAAGGTGCGGTCGGTGCGGGTGGCGCCCCGTCACGACGTGCCGGTGTTCGAGTGCGTGGTCGACGACGGCACCGGCACGATCGTCGCCGTGTTCCTGGGCCGCCGCGAGCTGGGCGCCCTCACCGTCGGGACGACGGTGGAGCTGGTCGGCACGATCGGCATCCACCGCAGCCGCCTCGCCCTCCTGAACCCCACCTACCGGGTGATCTCCCCCTCCCACTGATCGCTACCGACCCGGTCACGGACTCGACCGCCGACCCGAGGAGGATCGAGGTTTCGCGAAATCCACCGAACTCCGCGAACTCTGCGTGATCATGGCACTACGGTTGGCGCGGTGAGCGCTTTGGCCTACGACGACACCGATCCCGGTCCCCCGCGCACGGACCTCACCTGGGACGAGTTCCTGGCCCTCCCCTTCGAGACGCGCAACGCGTCGCTGATCGACGGAGAAGTGGTCGTGAGCTCGCCGAACAGCCGGCACGAGTGGATCGTTGCGAACCTCATCCTGCTCTTCCGCCTCTGGGTCCGCGAGGCACCGGGACGGGGGACGATCTCCACCCAGCAGCCGGTGAAGGTCACCGACCGCCGGGGCTACCTGCCCGACTTCGCGTGGCACCCGCCCGAACGGTGCCGGATGGAGCACGGGTTGCCGGCCGTCACCGGGCTGCCGGGCCTGATCGTCGAGGTCCTGTCCCCCTCCACCCGCACGTTCGACCTCGTGCGGAAGCGGTGCGACTACGAGCAGCTCGGGGTCGGCGAGGTGTGGTTCCTGGAGCAGGACGCCGCCGCGCTGGGCGTCGTCGTCTGCCAGCGGGTCGACGGCGGCGGCTTCGTCGACCGCGAGCTGCGGCCCGGCGACACGCTGACCAGCCCGCTGCTCGACGGCTTCACCGTCGACGTGGCCGAGCTCTACCGGCCCGACTGACGGCGCCGGTGGGCGGTGAGCGGTGGGCCGGGCGGTGGGCCCGTCAGGTGACCTCGCGGAGGTGGCCGGTGGCGACGTCGTAGACGAAGCCGCGGGCGGCGTCACGGCGGTTCAGCCACACGCAGTCGCGCACCTTGGCCAGCGAGGTCCGCACCGAGGCGTCGACGTCGTCGAAGCCGCCGAAGGTGAGGCCGAGGTCGATGCCCGTCTGGGCGGTGAGGCGTCCGGAGAGGTCGGCGTCGCGCAGGCCGTGCACGCCGCACGACGTGTGCTGGATCACCATCACCTCCTCGGTGCCGAGCGCCTGCTGGGACAGCACCAGCGAGCGGAGCGCGTCGTCGGTGACCAGGCCGCCGGCGTTGCGCAGGACGTGGGCGTCGCCGGGGCGCAGCCCCAGCAGCTTCGCCGGATCGATCCGGGCGTCCATGCAGGTCAGCACCACCACCCGCAGACGAGGCTTGGCGTGGTGGCCCGAGTCGAGGTCGCAGCAGGTCCGCTGGGCCAACCCGGCCCGGTGCCGCGCCAGCAGCTCGTCGATCGCTCCCATGCCCTAAGAGTGGCGGGGGAACACCGGGATACCAACCCGAACGCCGGATCTCACCCAGAGTGGTCGTCGATCGTCGGGGTCACTCGACGTCGACCGGTGTTCCCATCGGCACGTGGGCGGCGAGGTAGGTGATCACGTCGTTCGGTACCCGGATGCAGCCGTGGCTGACCCGCCGGCCGATCGAGTCCGGGTCGTCGGTGCCGTGGATGGCGAGGACGCCCTCGCCGCCGGCGAAGTCGGTGGCCTTCGGCGCCTCGGTGAACCCGGACAGCCCCAGCGCGAACGGACCGTACAGCTCCTCGCCCCGCGGGGGCAGCACGAGCTCCTTCACGTAGTAGCGGCCCGGCGGCGTCGGCATGGCTTCGGCGCCCACCCCGATCGGCGTCCGCCACCGCACCTCGCCCCGCTCCTCGAAGACGAGCTGCCGCGCCCGGAGGTCGACCCGGAGCCGGTGGTCGTTGCGGGTCAGCCGCACGTCGGCCGCCCGGACCCAGCCGGTGCTGCCGTTGGGCCGGAGCGGCAGGTGGACCGGCAGCCACTCACCCCGCACGTCGGTGCCGTCGACCAGGAACACCAGCGCCGCGCCGGTCTTCGTGGGGTTCTGCAGCCGGGCCGTCGGCTCGGCCGCGCCCGGGTCCGGGTAGACCGCCACCTCCGCCACCTGGGCGGTGGCCGTCCACGTGCCGACCCACGGCCGGGGCTCGGGCTCGTCACGGGCGGCCTCGACCGCGGCCGCCGCCCCGATCACCACCGGCAGCACGAGCAGGAAGCGCAACGAGCGCAGCACGGCCGTCGACCCTCCGTGCCCAGCTCAGCCCGTGTAGCGCGGCGGATGGGGGGCGACGACCGTGAAGCTGAGCTGCTTGTACATCGCCGCCGCGTTGGCGCCCTGACTGAAGGCGCAGTGGGCGAAGAACGGCACGGTGCCGGTGCGGGCGGGTGCCGAGAACCGGACGATCCACCGCCCGTCGGCGGCGGTGGGCGCCGACCCGCTGAGGCCGCCGGGGCCGAGGCTCCAGAACACCTGCATCGGCTGCGGGCAGCCCTGGATGGCGCTGACCGTGATCTGGCCGCCCGGGTTGACGTACAGCGGGGAGAGCGTGGCGGTCAGCTCGGGCACCTGCGCCCGGCTGGAGCTCTGCGTGGCGGGGGCCAGGGGGCCCACCAGGGCGCCGAGGAGGGCCGCGGTGCCGATCAGCTGCTTCCACATCGGCACCCTCACTACCCCGTGGGACCCCGAAACCACCGTCCGTGGCATCTCGGTCCCACCGGGTCCGCCGGTGCCGGGCGCGACCAGGTCGGCCGCCGACGGCAGCGGCGCCCGCCGCTCAGGGGCGCCGGGTCAGCGGCCGACCGACTCGAAGTACGCCGTCAGGTCCTCGACCATCCGGTCGAAGGACGCGGCGGCGAACAGGATCGGCTGGTACTGCGTGATGTCGTAGTCGAGCGTCGACATCTGCTCGATGTTCCACGGCCGGATCTCGGCGTTGCGGAACACGTCGATCTCCCCGTACGAGGAGAGCAGCCCGGCGCCGTAGGCCTTGAGCTCCCCGTCCTCGTGGAGGACGCCGAACTCGAGCGTGAACCAGAACACCTTGGAGAACGCCAGCAGCGCGTCGTCCCCCTGCGCCGAGGCCCGCAGCGAGGCGTGGCCCGCCGCCTCGTAGAGGTCGGCCAGCACGGGGTTGGCCAGCATGTTGGCGTGCCCGATGATCTCGTGCACCACGTCGGGCTCGGGCGTGTAGAAGGGCACCGAGTGGTGGCGGATGTACTGCGTCGACAGGAACGTCCGCCGAGCCAGCGCCCCGTAGAACACCATCGTCGGCACCAGGCCGGGGACCGGCTCGATGTGCCAGCCGCTCAGGGCGTGGACGCGCTCGTCGACCTCCCGGAGCTGGGGCACCCGCTCGCTGGGGAGGTGGAGGTTGGCGGCGCCGGACAGGTAGGCGCGACAGGCGTAGCGGCGGTGCTTGGCGGCCAGCTCCCGGGACACGACCCGCCAGACCTCGTCCTCCTCGGGGGTGTACTCGACGTCGGGGATGGGATCGCCGCTGTGGTAGGCGGCTCCGGTCGCCGCGATCGCGGCGCGCCGGGCCCGGTAGGCGGCGTCGGAGACGCCGGGATGGTCGGCGGGCAGCTCGAACTGCCCCAGAGCGGGCGAGTCGGAGACGGTCACGACCCTTCGACCATGTCACGCATGGTCGAGAGGTCGTCGAGGTCGCCGAGGCGGCGGACGAAGGCCCCGAGGGCCACGGCGATCGAAATGACGGCCAAGCTGATGAGCACGATCTCGGACACGGTGGGCTCCTCACTCTCGATCGACCAACCGGTGCGAGCGGATCAGGGGGACGAGCCGCTCCTCAGGTATGACGCCGGCCGAGGCCGGATCATTCCCCCAGTTCTGTTCAGCCCTCCAATACCCAGCCACCTGCTGCGAAAGGCCTGACTTTTCGCCGCTTCCGGTCAAGCGCGGCGGCACGGCGAGCGACCGCGGGACCGCGGGACCGCGCGGCCGGGCGCCCGGCCGGCCCGGGCGCCCGCCACGACTCGACGGTGGCGGCTACCGGGTGTTGGCCTCGATGGTCGGGCCGCACGTCCCGCCGACCTGCACCGGCGGGGACCCGCCGGGCTTGGCGTGGTCGTAGAGGCAGGCCCGGTACCGGATGAAGGCGCCCTCGGGGAGGTCGCTCTCGCTGAAGGTGCGGCAGGTGTCGAGGCCCCAGTAGTTGTAGTGGTTGGTCTGCCGGATCCAGTTGCCGTGGACGGAGAGCCACCACTGGACGCCGACGGAGTAGCCGTCGGGCCGGAGGTCGCAGAGCGAGAGCTTGTCGCCCTTGGTCTCGAACGTGACGAAGCCGTGGCTGCTGCCGCCGACGTGGGCGTGCGAGGCCGGGTACTCGCGGGCCCCGGCCGGGGCGGCGCCGGCGAGGCCGAGCGCCGAGACGGCGAGGGCGAGGACGAGGGCGGCGGTCACGGCGACGAGCCGCGGGACGGCCGCCCGGGTACGGGCGCGGTGGCGCGCCTGGGGGTTGTCGGTCACGGGCACTCCTCCTGGGGGATGGGATGGCGTGGCGTGACGCCACCCCGCCAGGATCCGGGCCCCGGGCCCTCGGCGGTATCCCCCGACCGGGGGTGCGTCGGGGAACCTACGCGGCGAGGAGGGAGCGGGCGGTGTCGAGGATGTCCTCGACCTGCGGGAGGATCGCGTACTCGAGGGTCGGCTCGTAGGCGACGTGGCAGTCCTTGGCGGCGACACGGGCGACGGGCGCGTCGAGGTCCCAGAAGAGCTCGTCGGCGATCCACGCCGCGATCTCGCCGCCGAAGCCGCCCCGCCGCACGTCCTCGTGCACCACCATCACCCGGCTGGTCTTCCGCACCGACTCGGCGACCAGCTCCTGGTCCCACGGGACCAGCGTGCGGAGGTCGATGACGTCGGCGGAGAGCCCGCCCTGCTCCACCGCCTGCAGCGACTTCTGCACGGTGGCGCCCCAGGTGACGATCGTGAGGTCGTCGCCCTCGGCGGCCAGCCGGCCCCGCCCGAACGGGATCACGTAGCCCTCGTCGGGGTACGGGTCCCGCGTGTAGGGCTGGCGCAGCAGGTGCTTGTGCTCCAGGAACAGGACCGGGTC
>DATCLV010000487.1:0-7816 GCA_036563745.1 Acidimicrobiales bacterium
CGGCCTTGAGCGTCCCCTGCATGTAGGCGGCGCTCAGGTCGAGCTCGCCGGACGCCACCCGCTGCGCGTCGCCGTAGGTCGTCGTGAACGTGAGGTCCGGCGCACCCGGCGCCTTGCCGACCCCGGCGGCCGCCACCCGCCCGTCCTCGTACCGGAGGTGGAAGAGCAGCGTGCCCTCCGGCGCCCCGTTGACCACGTGCTGCACGACCGCCGTGGCCCCGGGCACCGGCTCCAGTCCCGCGGTCGCCGCGACCAGCGCGGCACACCAGTCCTCGCTCAGGAGCGCGACCACTCGGCGGCCTCCCGCACGCCGGCGAAGAGGTCGTCCTCGGGCAGCGGGGCGTCGACCAGCGACCGCGCCCGGATGTAGTCCTCGTGGGTGTTGAGCTTGGCCAGCTCCTCGGGCGGCAGGCCGAACCAGAACGGCGAGTTCGGGTCGATCTGGGTCTCGTGGGCGAGCAGCGCCTCACCCCGGACGTGGCTGTAGCCGGTGATGTCGATCGTCGTGGTGACCCGGTGGTCCATCCACGGCCGCTTGAACCACTCGTCGGTGTAGGGCGACTTCAGCCCCAGCTCGATGTAGCGCCGGTGCGCGGCCTCGGTGCGCCGCTTCGACCAGACCGAGTAGTAGATCTTCGACGCCTGCCACGGTTCGCCCAGGTCGGGGTAGGCGTCCGGGTCGGCAGCGGCGTCGAAGGCCGGGCCGGTGATGTCGTGCACCCGCAGGTGGTCGGGGTGGGGGTAGCCCTGCTGGTCGTCGGCGTAGGTGATGATCACCTGCGGCCGCTCCCGCCGGATCACCGCGACGAGCCGCCCGACCGCCTCCTCCATCGGGGCGTTGGCGAACGCGTCGGGGTGCTGGTTCTCGGGCGTGCCGGGCATCCCCGAGTCGCGGTAGCCGAGCCACACCACCTCGTCGTACCCGATGATCTCGGCCGCCCGGTACAGCTCGCGGCGCCGGATCGCGGGCAGGTCGGCCCGCACCTCGGGCCGCTCCATCGCGGGGTTGAGGATGTCGCCGGCCTCACCACCGGTACAGGTCACCAGCACGGTCCGTACGCCCTCGTCGTGGTAGCGGGCGACCGTGCCGGCGCCCTTCGACGACTCGTCGTCGGGGTGCGCGTGCACGGTCAGCAGGCAGAGACGCTGGTCGACCATCCCGGCCACGCTACCGGCCGCACGCGGACCGGGCGCGGCAGTGGGCGAACCTCTGACCGCGCCGTCACTAACACGGTGGGAGGGGTACATTCCCTGTGGCGGGAGGAACTGCGATCAACAGCGAAAGCAGCGGAACAGAGCGGGACGGCATGGAGAGACGACAGGCGGCGATGCGATGAACTCGCCCGAGGGTTGGCGCTGGGTCTGGCTGATCGCCGCGGCGTTCTTCACCATCGGCGAGATGGCGACGCCAGGCTCGTTCTTCCTGTTCCCGTTCGCCGTGGGTGCCCTGGCGGCAGCGGCGCTGGCGTTCGGTGACGTCGGGCTGTCCGGTGAGTGGATCGCCTTCGTGGCCGTGTCGATAGCGGCGCTGGCGGGCCTGCGGCCCTTGGCCCGGCGGCTCGACCTGGAAGGCGACGGCCACGGTGTCGGCGCACGTCGCCTGATCGGGCAGAACGCCACGGTCCTCGATGCGATCCCCGGTCGCGGCGAGCTCGGCCTGGTGCGTGTGCACCGGGAGGAGTGGCGGGCCGAATCGTTCGACGGTTCTCCCATACCTTCCGGCGCGGTGGTCCGCGTCGCCGAGATCGAGGGGACCCGGGTGATCGTGCTCCCGGTGGACGACACCCCACCCCCCTCCCTGACCGAAGGAGTCGAGGACTGATGGACGCATGGCTCATCGTCGCGATCATCGTTGCGATACCCCTGGCCATCTACGTCATCTCCGGGGTCCGGATCATCCGGCCCTACCAGCGGGGCGTGGTCGAACGCCTCGGCAAGTACAAGACCACGGTCGACCCGGGCCTGCGGTTGATCATCCCGTTCATCGAGTCGATGCGCCCGGTCGACATGCGGGAGCAGGTCGTCGACGTGCCGCCGCAGGAGGTCATCACCTCCGACAACGTGATCGTGTCGGTCGACGCGGTCGTCTACTACGAGCCGACCGATCCGCAGCGCCTCATGTACAACGTCGCCAACTTCCTGCTGGCGGTCACGAAGCTGGCGCAGACCAACCTGCGGAACGTGATCGGTGACATGCAGCTGGACGAGGCGCTGACCTCCCGCGACAAGCTGAACATGGCGCTGCGCCAGATCCTCGACGACGCCACCGACAAGTGGGGTGTGCGGGTGGTCCGGGTCGAGATCCAGCGGATCGACCCGCCGCCGGACGTCATGCACGCCATGCACGAGCAGATGAAGGCGGAGCGGACCCGCCGGGCCGTGGTCACCCAGGCCGACGGTGAGCGCCAGGCGGCGATCACCCGGGCCGAGGGTGAGCAGCAGGCCGTGATCCTGCGGGCCGAGGCCGACAAGCAGGAGCAGATCCTGCGGGCCGAGGGCGAGGCGAACGCCATCCAGCGGGTGGCCGACGCCGAGCGCTACCGCCAGCAGGTGGTGGCCGAAGGTGAGGCGCAGGCGATCACGTCGGTGTTCAACGCCATCCACGCCGGTCGCCCCGACACCCAGCTGCTCACGCTGAAGTACCTGGAGACCCTGCAGGCGATGGCCGACGGGCAGGCCACGAAGATCGTGGTCCCCGCCGAGCTGGCCGGCCTGGCCGGGGGGCTCACCGCGATCTCCGAGCTGCTGGCGAGCGGCAACGGCTCCAACGGCGCCACGGCCGTGCCCCCGCCGCCGCCCGCGGCCTCGTAGTCGACGCCGTCGACGTCACAGCCGAGAACTGCCGGATCCGGCCCGGGGCTCGCCCCGGGCCGAGCCGCGCCCGGGCCGGTGTCGAACCGGGCCGGACCGGCTCGGACCGGACCGAACCGGCCCGATCGGGCGCCGGCGGGATCGGGCGGAGATCAGACCGGGCTCAGCGTGTGCTCGCCCGTGTCCTCGTCCTCCTCGAGGTTCCACCCGAACCGGCGGGCGAGGATCGGGTGCCCCTCGTCGGGCCCCGAGGCGATGAGCTCGTCGTGGGCCCGCAGGACGGCGTGGCCACGCGGCCGGTACAGGTAGCGACCGCCCCGCCGTACCGCCAGCACGTGGAAGCCGGGGTCGACGTCGAGCTGCAGGTCGTCGAGCGACGCGCCGTCGGCGGCCGAACCGGGCGCGACCGGCACCCGCACCACCACCTCGTCGCTCTCCCCGAACCCGATCTGCAGGATCGGGTGGAGGTCCTCGTCCTCCTCGATGAGCCACACCATCTGCTGGGCGGCGTCGCCCAGGTCCTCGGCGGCCTGGGACAGGTGGAGGAGCCCCCGGAGCGGGGCCGGGTCGACGTCGGACGACGAGGCCGAGGACCGCAGCACCCACAGCTCCAGCCGGTCCTTCATCTCGTCCAGGCGGTCCTCGAGCTGGCGGACCTCGGCGGCGAGGCCCTTGTCGGCCAGCACGATCGCCGAGTAGGCGAGCCCGACGGCGGTCTCCGACACGTTCTTCATCTCGACCAGCACGTCGATGGCCCGGTCGAGCTCGCTGAGCTGGCCGTGCTCGGGCGGCGTCGGCGGCGTCCACTGCGGGGCGGCCGCCAGCTCCCGCAGCCGGGGGATGCCGGCCGGCGACCCCTTCAGGAACAGGACGTCGCCGGGGACCATGATCTCCTCGCCCTCGACGTCGGTGATCCAGTCGCGGTCGCGGCGGATGGCGACGATGCGCATGCCGGTCTGCACCGGCAGCTCCAGGTCCTCCAGCAGGCGCCGGGCCAGGTGGGAGCCGTCGCGCACCCGGACCCGGTGCGACACCTCCTCCGCGTTGGACAGGTCGGCGACCAGCTCGCGGGGGATGCCGAGGCGGTGGGTGACGATGCGGGCGATGTCGACCGCGGCGTTGGCGATCCGCTCGATCGACGAGATCACCTGGAGCACCGAGGCCATGGCGTCGGCCTCGCGCGGGTCGCGGACGGCGAGAACGCACACCGCGCGCATGTCGTGCACCAGGCCGTCCATGCGCTCCTCCAGCTCCCCCACCTCCTCGGCCATGTCCGGGTCGCCGAAGTACAGGGCGGCGTAGGCCAAGTCGACCATCAGCTCGGAGAGGTCCTTGACCTCCGAGAGCATGGCCCGGAGGTTGCGTGGTCTGTCGTCCATCAGAGGTGGGAGCCGGCGGGAACCATCTGGGGAGACGATAGGCCACGGGACCCGCACCAGGAGGAACGCGGCCCGCCCGGCGACCGCCACCCCGAGTGACGGCGCCCCCGGGACGCAGGCCGTCAGGCGAGGCCGACGATCACCACGGCCAGGATGAAGCAGACCGAGCCGATCAGGTCGAGCGACGACGTGACGAGCGGGATGCCGACGTTGTCCGGGTCGATCCCCACCCGGTACGACGCCACCGCGCCGTAGTAGGCGACCACCACCGCGAACGACGTCGCCATGAACCCGCCCACCAGCGCCACGTACGTCATCTCCAGCATCCCGGGGCTGTGCAGGTCGATGAGGGCGGCCGCCAGGTCGGCGACCAGCGACGCCCCCAGGAACACCGGGAACCCGAGGGCGTAGGCGAAGCCCACGTCGTGGCGGGCGACGCGCCCCGGCAACGCCGCCGGCTCCAGCAGACCGAGGTGGAGCTTGGTGGTGAGCCGGCTCGACAGGATCCCCCCGATCGCCCCGGCGGCCGCCAGGAACGGCGGCACCAGCGACAGCAGCGCCGGGTACTCGGCGAGGCGGTCGAGGCGCTGCTCCAGGGTCTGGCCGGCCACCAGGCTCAGCACGCCGGCGCCCACCACCACCGCCACCGACTGCCGCACGATCCGCCGGGTCAGCTCGAACCGGGCCGTGTAGCCGGCGACGATCGCCGCCACCGCCCCCACGACGGCCAGCGTGGCCAGCACCGGCGTCACGATGTCGATGCCGACCAGGTAGGTGGCGAGGAACAGCGACGGCAGCGTCACCATGTCGCCCGAGGCGGTCACCAGCGGCGCGGTGACGTTGTCGGGGTCCCAGCCGAAGCGCACCGACGACGCCGCCAGCACGACGGTCAGCACCAGCACCACCACCGACGACAGGGCCCCGCCGACCAGCGAGATCACCACGAAGTCGGCGATCGAGATCGTGCGCTCCGCCCCGAACCCGAGCGACACCACCTTGGCCAGCACCGCCAGCGCCACCGAGGCGAAGACGGTGAGGCTGCCGGCCGCCAGCACGTTCTGGCCGAGCACGGTCTGGGGCCGGGCGGTGACCCGGAAGGTGCCGGCGTGGATGGCGGTGCCGAGCCGCGCCCCGAGCGCCCCGAACACCGTGCCCCGCAGCCCGATGGCGGCGGGGATGAGGATCAGGAGGCCGGGCAGGTCCTCGAGCGTGTCGGTGATCGCCCCCAGGGTGAGACCGGCGACGAGGCTGGCCGCCAGGGAGATCCCGAGCGCGACGAGGCTCTGCCGGACACCGGTCGTGTCCCGGCCGAACAGGGCGCGCCAGGGCGCCGTCGAGAGGGCAGGCCGTCGCATCGCTCGGTGTGTGGGGGGTGGTCGCGTCGGGAGCCGGCCACGAGATGAGGCCTCCGTTTGCCTCCGTCCACGGGTCGGGGGACAGTCTGCAACACTCGGCTGCATGTCGTCGGACATGCAGGACCCCGAACCCACCGCCCCGGCGGGCTCTGCGCCGGACGCGTCGCCGTTCGCCACCCTGGCCGGCGCCTACCTCGACGAGCTCTTCGCCGACCGCCCCGCGGTCGCCACGTTCCAGGGCGTCGACGGCCACGACGACCGCTCCCCCGACCTGACCGCCGCCGGGATCGCCGACCGCGAGGCCCGGGCCGACGGCTGGCTGGCCCGCTTCGGCGAGCTCGACGACGCGCTCCTCACCGCCGACGAGCGCATCGACCGCGACCTGGTCGTGTCGGTGCTGCGGAGCGAGCAGATCCGCCGCGACTGGCGGGAGTGGCAGCGCAGCCCGGACACCTACCTGAGCCCGGCGCTCATGGGCGTGTTCAGCCTGTTCCTCCGCCGCCCGGCCCCCGACCCGGAGCTGGTGGCGGCGGCCGAGGCCCGGCTCCGCGCCGTGCCGGAGCTGCTCGCCGCCGGGCGCGCCAACCTCGACCCCGAGCTGGCGCCGGAGCTCCTCGTCCGCCGCGCCCAGGGCCAGTGCCAGGCCGGCGAGCGCTACGCCCGCGACCTGGTGCCCGCCGAGGTCGACGACCCGGCGCTGCTGGCCCGCCTCGCCGAGGCGGGCGAGGTGGCGGCCGCCGCGTTCGCCGAGTTCGGCGCGTTCCTCGACGACCTGGCCGGTCGGGCGCAGGGCGACTGGGCGCTCGGCGAGGCCCGCTACTCCGCGCTGCTGCAGGAGGCCGAGCTGCTCCCCTACGACACGGCGGCGCTGCACCGCCGGGGCGAGGAGCTCTGGTCGGAGCTCGACGCCGAGATGACCGAGCTGGCCCGCACGATCGACGCCGCCGCCACCGACGAGCGTGGCTGGCCGGCCGTGGTCGACGCGCTCGGCGAGAACCGGCCGCAGTCGCCCGAGGAGATGCGGGCGGCCTACGAGTCGGAGACCGAGCGGTGCCGCACGTTCCTCGTCCACCACGAGCTGGTCAGCTTCGTCGAGGGCGAGCGCTGCGAGGTCGTGCCGTCGCCGCCGTTCCAGCGCCCGGTGCTGGCGGTGGCGTCGTACTTCCAGCCCCCGGCGTTCAAGCCGTCGCGGGTGGGCCGGTTCAACGTGCCCTACCCGCCCGACGGCACGAGCGACGACGAGGTCGCCAAGCGGCTGGCCGACAACGGCTACCACGTGATCCCCACGATCACCGCCCACGAGGCCTACCCGGGCCACCACTGGCACCTGACGACGATGCTCACGGCACCCCCGCTGCGGCAGGCCCACCGGTCGGCCTACTTCACCGAGGGCTGGGCGCTCTACGCCGAGCGGATGATGCGGGAGCAGGGCTACTTCGCCGACCCCCGCGACGAGCTCATGCACCTCAACATGCGGATCTTCCGGGCCGCCCGCATCGTCGTCGACACGGCGCTGCACAGCGGCGACATGACCGTCGACGAGGCCGTCACGTTCATGCAGGAGAAGGCGGGGCTGACCGAGCCGGTGGCCCGGGCCGAGGTGCTCCGCTACTGCGCCTGGCCGACCCAGGCCGCGTCGTACCTGACCGGGTGCGTGGAGATCGAGCGCCTGCGCGACCGGTGGCTGCAGGAGGGCCGGGGCGACCTGCGGGCGTTCCACGACACCCTGTGCGCGACCGGTGGGCTGCCGATCGCCCTGGCCGAGCGGGCCGCGTTCGGATGAGCCGGATGACGGCACGGCCGACCCGGACGGGGGCCGGCCTCGCGGCCGGCGCGGTCGCCGGTGCGGTCGTCGTGGCGGCCGCGCTGGGTGTGGGGTGCGGCGCCGACGACCGCGAGATGCA
The DNA here is from genome assembly GCA_036563745.1 of Acidimicrobiales bacterium. Lineage (GTDB taxonomy): Bacteria > Actinomycetota > Acidimicrobiia > Acidimicrobiales > VFJN01 > DASXTK01. The sequence continues at coordinate 7,450 of DATCLV010000487.1, forward strand.
GACGCCTGGCCCCGACAAGACGACCACGTCGGTGGTCCGGGTCTCGACCACGTCGTCGACGACGCTGTTCGACCCGAGCACCGTGGTCCCGGAGTCGTCCACGACGTTGGCGCTCGACGGGGACGCGCCGGCCCCGGCGGCCGGGAGCGAGGACGCCGGCGGCGACGGCGCCGGCGACCCGACCACCACGACGTCGCTGACCTCGGCCGCGCCCTGACGCGCGTTCGCCCGCTCTGCGAACCTGCCCCCGAAGCGGGGAGCCGGCTCCGCGCTTCGGGGGCAGGTTCGGCCCGGGGTCAGGGCTGGCGCTTCTCGGCCTCTTCCTCGGCCGCGATCTCCTGCTCCAGCTCGGCGAGCGGATCGGGCT
>DATCLV010000053.1:0-1663 GCA_036563745.1 Acidimicrobiales bacterium
GACCTCGCCCAGGAGGCGTTCCTGCGCCTCGACGGCTCCAAGGCGTGGCCCACCCCCGGCGCCGAGCTCGCCTACCTGCGCCGGACGGTCGTGAACCTCAGCCACGACCACTTCCGGCGCCGGCTGGTCGTGCGCCGCCACGCCCGCGCCACCGTCGAGAACGCCGGCGACCTCACCGGGCCGGCCGCGCTCGACCGGTCGCAGCAGGCCCGCGTCGCGGCCGCCGTCCGGGCCCTCCCCCGCCGCCAGCGCGACTGCGTCGTGCTGCGGTACTACTCGGGGCTCACCGACGCCGAGGTCGCCGAGGTCCTCGACGTCGGCATCGGGACCGTGAAGACGAGCATCGCCCGGGCCCGCGCCCGCCTCGCCCGCGAGCTGAGGGACCTCAAGTGAGCCGGCACCCCACCCCCGACGAGCTCGACCGGCTGATCGGGCGCGCCCTCGACGCCGAGGCCGCCGCGGTCGAGCCCGCCCCGGATGCCTGGGAGCGGCTCCAGCACCGCCGCCACGACGCCACCTCGGCCGGCAGCTCCCCGGCCGGCCGGGGCTGGCTGCTCGTCGCGGCCGCGGTCGTCGCCGGGGTCGGTGGCCTGGCGACGGCCCTCACCCTCCTCACCGGTGGCGACGGCCAGGTCAGGACGGCATCCCCGTCGGCCGGCGGCACCGATGACGCCTCCTCCGGGACGTCTCTCGACGCCGTCTCGGAGGAGGCACCCCGGCCTCCCACCGCTCTGGTCGTCACGGAGGGCGGCGACCTGCTGCGGGTCGACGTCGCCACCGGCAGCCTCGAGCGCCTGGTCCCCAGCCAGGGCCTCGACGGCGACGGTGGCGACGTCCCCGGCAGCGATGACGAGTCCGACGGCGGCGGCGTGCAGGACAACCGCATCGATGCCGCCGCCGTCGGGCTCGACGACACGACCTTCCTCTCCACGTGCTGCGAGCCGATCTCCGGGGAGACCTTCGTCCTGGAGCCCGACGGCGACACCGACCGGCTCGCCCAGGGCGCCAACCCCGCCGTCGGGCCCGACGGCACCCGCGTCGCGGTGGTCCACCCCGCCGGCGTCGCCGTCGTCGGGCTCGACGGCACCGAGCTCCACGAGATCGACAGCGGGAGCCACGACGGCAACCTGGTCGGCGTGGCCTGGTCGCCCGACGGCGAGCGGCTGGCCGTGGAGGTCGCGGTCGGTGCCACCGAGCACCGCGTGCTGCTGGTCGCCGCCGGCGCCACTTCCCTCGACGAGGGCACGGAGCTGGCGGCCCCCACCGGGGTCTGGTGGGGCCAGCCGGTCTTCCGGCCCGACGGGTCGCTCCTGGTGGCGGAGCACCCGGTGGGGCTGGACGACGCGGACGCGACCACGGCGGCGGGCTCGGTGGTCCGGGCGGTCTCGCCGGACGGACACCCCGGCGAGGCCGTCGACCTCGGCGGCCTGGCGCCTCGGCGCCTGGCCGCGGACCGCTCCGGCCGGTGGGTGCTGGTGGCGGCGCCCACCGGCCGGATGGTGGTCATCGGTCCCGACGGCGAGGTCACCGACGTGCCCGTGCGGGCCACCGAGGAGCAGCCACTCATCGACGTGGCCTGGTGACCGGGCGCCCCGCGTCGCCCGGTCACGGGCCGCCCGGTGTGGCCGGGGCCGCCGCCGGGGCGACGGCTACCGTGCTCGCC
>DATCLV010000082.1:0-3475 GCA_036563745.1 Acidimicrobiales bacterium
GTGCGGAACCGGGCCGGGTCGACGCGGGGGAGCTGGGCGGGGACCAGCGACACGAGCGTGGCGCCGTCGTCGGGGGCGGCGCGGACGTCGGGCACGACCGTGAGCGGCGTGCCGGTGTGCAGGGCCCGGGTGACGACGCCGAGGCCGCCGACGTGGGCGAGCGGCAGGCAGGCCAGCCAGCGGTCGGTGGCCGGGTCGACCTGCAGGCGGGCGCTGGTGGCCCGGGCCGAGGCGGCGACGGCGTCGTGGGTGAGGACCGCGGCCTTGGGGGCGCCGGTGGTGCCGCTGGTCAGCACGACCAGGGCGTCGCCGGGCTCGACCGGTTCGTCGGGGCGCGCCGCGGCCAGCGCCGCCTCCCGGGCGGGCGCGGGGAGCCGGGGGTCGAGCGGGAAGACGGCGTCGCCGTCGTCCCAGGCCCGGCGGAGGGCGTCGACGAAGGCCGGGGTGCCGTGGGCCTCGACGACGACGAGCCGGTTCAGGGGCGTGACCCCTCGGCGTCGACGAGGTCGTTCCGGCCGGTGGCACCGGCCCCGGTGTCGTCGGCGTCGGCCCCGGGGCCGGCGCCGGTGTCGAGGGTCGTGGCGTCGGCGTCGTCGTCCTCGACGGGACCGACGGCGGCCTTGGCGAAGGCGAAGGCCTCGGCGGCGATCGCCTGCCACCGGTCGACCGCGTCGAGCGGGATCAGCGCCCACTCCCGCATGGGGGCGCGGTCGCCGGTGCGGAACGGCCGGCCGGTGCCCTCCTCGATCAGCTCGGTCACCCGGGCCTCGGGCAGCTTGACCAGCAGCGACGTCTGGTCGCCGGTCAGGGCGACGAAGAACTTCCCGCGGTAGGTGAGGCCCTCGGTGCTGAACATCCGGCCCTCGCCGACGCCCGCCTCGGCCGCGAAGTCGAGACGGATGTCGTCGAAGGCGTCCTCGGCTTCCTGGGACATCCCGTCAGCTTCCTACACTGCGGGCCGTGCCGTCGATCGACTCGCCCCCCGCCCCGCCCACCGGTCCGGGGCTCTGGGTGGCGGGCGCCCGGCCCCGGACGCTGCCCGCCGCGGTGGTGCCGGTGGCGGTCGGGACGGCCTGCGCGGCCGGCGAGGTGGACCTGGTGGCGTGGCGATCGGTGGCCGCCCTGGTGGTGGCGCTGGCCCTGCAGGTGGGCACCAACTACGCCAACGACTACAGCGACGGGGTGCGGGGCACCGACAGCGGCGAGCGCCGGGTCGGCCCGCTGCGGCTGGTCGGGTCGGGGCTGGTCGAGCCCGGGAAGGTGAAGCGGGCGGCGCTGGCGAGCTTCGCCGTGGCCGGGGTGGCCGGTCTGGCGCTGTGCGCGGCGGTGGGCTGGGAGCTCGTGCTGGTGGGCGCCGCGTCGATCCTGGCCGGCTGGTTCTACACGGGCGGTCCCAAGCCCTACGGGTACCTGGGGCTGGGCGAGGCGTTCGTGTTCACGTTCTTCGGGGTGGTGGCCACGGCCGGCTCCGCCTACGTGCAGGAGGAGGCGCTGTCGGGGCTGGCGCTGGCGGCCAGCGTGCCGGTCGGCCTGCTGGCGACGGCGCTGCTGGTGGTGAACAACCTGCGCGACATCCCGGGCGACACGGTGTCGGGCAAGCAGACCCTGGCCGTCCGGCTGGGCGACGGCCGCACCCGGGTCCTCTACGTGGCGCTGCTGGTCGGGGCGGTGGTGTGCGTGCCGCTGATCGCCGGCCTGGGCGGCCGCCCGGTGGCGGTGCTGGCGCTGGGCGCGGTGCCGCTGGCCCGCAACGCCGTGCTGGCGGTGCTCCGCGGCGACCGCGGCCCGGCCCTCATCCCGGTGCTGGTCGCCACCGGGCGGGTGCAGCTGGTGTTCGGCGGCCTGTTGGCGCTGGGCCTGGCGATCTCGTCGTAGCGCCGGACCCGGGCGGGGGACCGTCGCTGGTCGCTGGTCGCTGGTCGCTGGTCGCTGGTCGCCGGTCGCCGGTCGCCGGTCAGCGGTCGCCGCCGAGCGCCGGCGCTCACCGGCGGGGGAACGTGGCGAGCCAGGGCCGCAGGTGCTCGAGGAACGCCGCCGGCTGCTCGAGGTGGGCGGCGTGGCCCGCACCCGGCACCAGGGCGACGGTGGCGTGGGAGCCGATCGCCTCGGCGGTGCGGCTGGCGATGTCGGCGAACTTGAGGTCGCGGGTCCCGGCCATCGCGAGCACCGGCATCCGCAGCTCGCCGAGGCGGCGCCACAGCGACTCCTGCGACCCGGTCCCCGCCAGCTCCAGGCTCGACGCCAGGCCCTCGGCGGTGTTGCGGGCCCGCTCCTCCTCGAACCGGGCCCACTCCGGCAGGCCCGAGAACAGCGGCTGGTCGAGCCACTCCCGGAGGAACCGCTCGACGCCGACCGCCCGCAGGTGGTCGGCCAGGTCGTGGTCGCGGGCCCGGCGGGCGGCCCGCTCCAGGTCGTCCTCGATGCCCGGCGTCCCGCCCAGCAGCACCAGGCCCTCGACCACCTCGGGGTGGTGGAGCCCCACGTGGAGGGCCAGCCGGGCGCCCATCGAGTAGCCCAGGTAGATCGCCGTGCCGCCGGCCTCGGCGGCCAGCGCCGCCCCGGCCACCAGGTCGGCCCGCACGTCGGCGTTGGTGCCGTGGCCGGGGGCGTCGAGGCGGACGACCTCGTGGTCGCGGGCGAGGTCGTCGGCGACCGGGCCCCAGCACTCGGAGGTCTGGGTGAAGCCGTGGAGCAGCACGAGCCGCTGCCGCCGGGGGGCGGGATCGCCGGGTTCGCTCACGGCGAGCGATGCTAGAGGGCCACCTCCCGACCCCCCGAGGACTCCGCATGGATGCCGACGTGCAAGCGACGTTCACCGCCACCCTCGTCGACGAGTGGGTGCGGCAGGGGGTGCGGGAGGCCGTGGTGTGCCCCGGCTCGCGGTCGACGCCGCTGGCGCTGGCGCTCGCCGACCACCCGGGGATGACGGTCCACGTGCACCACGACGAGCGCTCGGGCGGGTTCCTGGCCCTGGGGCGGGCGCTGGCGGGCGGGATGCCCGTGGTGGTGCTGACCACCAGCGGCACCGCCACCGTCGAGCTGCACCCGGCGGTGGTCGAGGCCCACCACGCCGGGGTGCCGCTGCTGGTGTGCACCGCCGACCGGCCGCCGGAGCTGCAGGACGTCGGCGCCCCGCAGACGATCGACCAGACCCGCCTGTACGGCACCGCGGTCCGCTGGTTCCACGACCCGGGGGTGCCCGACGCCGCCACCGCGTCCCGCTGGCGTCCCCTGGCGGCGCGGGCCGTCGCCGAGGCGCTCGGCCCCCGCCCGGGCCCGGTCCAGCTCAACCTCCCGTTCCGCGAACCCCTGGTGGGGGTCCCGTCGGCGCCCGAACCCGCCCGCGAACGGGGGAGCGAGCTCCCCCGTTCGCGGGCGGCGTCGCCGGGGTGGCGGGGAGCTGCGCCGGCGTGGGCGGGTGCGGCGCGCGGTGTCGTCGTCGCCGGGTACGGCAGCGGGCCCGGGGCCCTGGCGC
>DATCLV010000049.1:0-5992 GCA_036563745.1 Acidimicrobiales bacterium
CCGTGGACCTACGGATGAGCGAGGTGGCCGCGGCCACCGGCGGCGAACGGCACGGCGACGACGTCGTGGTGTCGGGCGCCACCATCGACTCCCGGGCCGTCCGGTCCGGGCAGCTGTTCGTGCCGATCGTCGCCGAGCGCGACGGGCACGACTACGTGGCCGCCGCCCTCGCCGCGGGGGCCGGGGGCTTCCTCGCCGACCGCGCCCTGCCCGACGCCGACGGTCCCTCGGTCCGGGTGGACGACACGTCGGCGGCGCTGGCCGCGCTGGGCCGCCACGCCCGCGACCGCCTCGGCCGCGGTGACGACGGTGGCGGCGGCGGGGGCGGGGGCGCGGGCACGGGCGCCCACGTGGTGGGCGTGACCGGCTCGGTCGGCAAGACCAGCGTCAAGGACCTGCTGGCCGCGGCCCTCGGCGCCCGGTGGCGCACGTCGGCCAGCGTCCGGTCGTTCAACAACGAGCTGGGCGTGCCGCTGACGCTCCTCGAGGCCCCCGAGGGCACGGAGGCGCTGGTGGTGGAGATGGGCGCCCGCAACCGGGGCCACGTGAAGTACCTGTGCGACCTGGCGCTGCCGACGGTCGGGGTCGTGACCCGCGTGGCCGCCGTCCACACCGAGGTGTTCGGCACGATCGACGACGTGGCCGTGGCCAAGGGCGAGCTGGTCGAGGCGCTGCCCGCCACCGGCACCGCGGTCCTCAACGCGGCCGACCCGCGGGTGGCGGCGATGGCCACGCGCACCGCCGCCCGGGTCCTGACCTACGGCGACGGCGGCGAGGTGCACGCCGAGGACGTGACGCTCGACGACGACCTGCGCGGCCGCTTCCGGCTGCGGTCGCCGTGGGGCGACGCCGAGGTGCACCTCGGCGTCCGGGGCCGCCACATGGTCGACAACGCCCTGGCCGCCGCGGCCGCCGCGCTGGCCTGCGACGTGCCGCTCGACGCCCTCCCGGCCGCACTGGGCGCGGCGACGCTGTCGCCGTGGCGGATGGAGGTCGTGCGGCTGGGTTCGGGCGCGGTGCTGGTCAACGACGCCTACAACGCCAACCCCACGTCGATGGCGGCCGCCCTGCACTCGCTGGCGACGCTGCCGGCCGAGCGCCGGGTGGCCGTGCTGGGCGTGATGGCCGAGCTCGGCGCCGGCAGCGACGACGAGCACGTGGCGATCGGCGACCTGGCCCGGGAGCTGGGCATCGAGGTGGTCGCCGTCGGGGTGCCGGCCTACGGCGGGACGCTGGTGCCCGACGTCGAGGCGGCGGCCGCGGCCGTCGGCTCCCTGGGCCCGGGCGTGGCCGTGCTGGTGAAGGGCAGCCGGGTCGCTGCCCTCGAGCGTCTGGCGTCGCTGCTGGACTGACCGACGCCGGATCGGGTGGCACGCCGCCGTGTCGTCGGCCGCGCGCGTCACTGCGGCAGGATGCGCTGATGCAGAGCCTGGCACTGGCGGTCGTGACCGCCGCGGTCGCCCGCACCGCCGTGTCGTGGTCGGCGCGGGAGGCCGGCACCCGGCGCCTGGCGTGGCCGGCGGCCGGGCTCGCCGCGGTGGCGGCCGCCGTCGTCGCCGCCGCCAGCGCCGTCCCCGTGGCCGCCGGGCTGGCCGCGGGCGGGATCGTCGCGGCCGCGGTGGTCGACGCCGCCGAGCGCCGGATCCCCACCCCGGTGGCCAACGGGACGACGGCGGTGTCGATGGCGGTGCTGGGCGTCTACGCCGGGGCGCGGGGCGAGGCCGGCCGCCTGCTGGTGCGACCGGGGCTGCTGGCGCTGGCGCTCGCCGTCGGGCTGGGCCTGCTGTGGGTGCTGCGGGCGGCGGGGATGGGCGACGTGCGGCTGGGGGCGGCGACGGTGACCGCGATGGTCGGCGGCGCCGAGGCGGTGCTGCTGGTGGCCTGGTGCGCCTTCGCCACGGTGGGGCTCGTCGCCGTGGGGCTCCACCTCACCGGGCACCGCCCGGCCCGGCGCCTGCCGTTCGGGCCCGGCCTGGCGGTCGGCTGGCTGGTGGCGATCCTCGCCACCGGCGCCTGAGCCCGCCACCGACCCGACTCGACGCCGACGCCGCCGGACCGACGCCGATGCGGGGCTACCCGTAGACGCCGAAGCGGTCGAGGAGGGCCTCCTCGGTGGCGAGGGTGGCACGGGCGTCGTCGCCGCGCTCGGCGGCCACGGCGTTGGCGAGGGCCTGGGCGAGGGCGACGAACCCGGTGACCGACCGCAGCACGGCGGCGCCCGTGGTGTCGACGAGGAAGGCGTGGTCGGCGTCGCGGACCAGCGGCGACGCGGCGTTGTCGGTGAGGGCGATGGTGGTGGCGCCGACCTCCCGGGCCCAGCGGAGGCCCTCGATCGTGTCGCGCAGGTAGCGGTGGATCGAGATGGCGACGAACGCGTCGCCGGGCCGGACCCGCCGCAGGGCCTCGATCAGCGTGCCGTTGGCCGGGCCGGCGAGCGCCACCTCGTCGCGCACCACGCCGAGCAGGTAGGACAGCAGGAACGCCACCGAGTGCACCTTGCGCAGCCCGAGCACGTGGACCCGGGGCGCGGTGGCCAGGGCGTCGACGGCGGCCGACCAGGTGGCGGGGTCGACCCGGGCGAGGGTGCGGGCGACGTTGGCCTGGTCGTAGACGGCGGCCTGCTCGAGCGGGCCGCCCTCCGACTCGCCGCGGTCGCGCTGCTGCTCGACGGTGCCGAACCGGCGGAGGAGCTGGGCCTCGGCGCTGAGCTTCTCCCGGCAGAGGCGGGTGAGGCCGGGGTAGCCCTTCAGGCCCAGGCCGGCGGCGAAGCGGACGACGGTCGACTCGTTGACGTCGACGGCGGCGGCCAGCTCGCCGATCGTCATGAACGCCACGCCCTCGGGGTCGGCGAGCACCCGCTCGGCCAGGAGGCGGTGGGAGCGGCTGAGCGTGGCCCAGCGCTCGTGCAGGAGCGCCACCAGGTCGTCGTAGGTGGCGGGCCCGTCGGGTGCGTCCGGGGCGCCGGGCGCTCCGGCCGTCGCCCGTCGCGCCCGAGCGGTCCCGCCGGACCGGGTGGTCCGGGTCGTCGAGGCAGCCGTCGAGGTCGGGGTCCTGGGCACGGCCCCAGCCTAGACCACGGCCTGCAACTCCCCTTGCATTCTCAGATGAAAATGCCATAGTCGTTTGCATGAGCGTCGCCACCTCGCCCACCCTCGCCATCAACGAGCAGCTGCAGGCCCGGCAGGCCGCCGGCGAGCCGGTCCTCCACCTCGGCTTCGGGGAGGCCGGGCTGCCCGTGCTCCCCGAGGTCGCCGAGCGCCTCGGCCGGGCCGCCCGCCGCGCCGAGTACGCGCCGGTGGCCGGCACGCCGGCCGCCCTCCGGGCCGCGGCCGGCTACTTCACCCGCCGGGGCCTCCCCACCGGCCCCGACCAGGTGGTCCTCGCCCCCGGCAGCAAGGCCCTCCTGTACGCGCTGATCGCCTGCCTGCCGGGTGACCTCGTCCTGCCCGGCCCGTCGTGGGTCAGCTACGCCGCCCAGGCGGCGCTGGCCGGCAAGCGGGTGCGGCGCGTGCCGGTGCCCGAGGAGGCCGGCGGCGTGCCCGACCCCGACCTGCTCGACGACGCGCTCCGCCTCGCCCGCCGCCAGGGCGGGAGGCCCGGCACCCTGCTGCTGACGATCCCCGACAACCCCACGGGCACGGTGGCCGACCCCGACCTCGTGCGGCGGGTGTGCGCGGTGGCCGAAGCCCACGACCTCGTGGTGGTGTCCGACGAGATCTACCGCGACCTCTGCTACGACCCCCACGACCTGGTGAGCCCCAGCCACTTCGTGCCGGACCGCTGCTTCGTCACCACCGGGCTCAGCAAGAGCATGGCGCTCGGCGGCTGGCGCATCGGCTGCGCCCGCCTGCCCGACAACGAGCTCGGCGCCCGGGTGCACCGCGACGTGGTGGGGCTGGCCAGCGAGGTGTGGAGCAGCCTGGCCCGGCCGATGCTCGACGTGGCCGCCTACGTCTTCGACGAGCCCCCCGAGGTGGTCGACCACGTGGCGGCGGGCCGGTCGCTGCACCAGGCGGTGGCGACCGCCGTGCACCGGGCCTTCGTCGACCACGGCGCCCGCTGCCGCCCGCCCCGGGCCGCCTTCTACGTCTACCCCGACCTCGACCCGCAGCGGGAGCTGCTGGGCCGCCAGGGCATCGGGTCCGGCGCCGACCTGGCCCGCCACCTGCTCGACGCCCACGGCGTGGGCGTGCTGCCCGGCGAGGCGTTCGGCGACGACCCGACCGCGCTGCGGTTCCGGGTCGCCACCAGCCTCCTGTACGGCCGGACCGACGGCGAGCGCTGGGCGGCGCTCCGGGCCGACGATCCGCTGACGCTCCCGTGGATCGACGACGCGCTGACCCGGCTCCGGGCGGCCCTCGCCGCGCTCACGACCGTCGCGGTTTGAAGTACAAGTACGTACATCTCCCGGGGTGACAGGCGAGAGGGGATGCCGATGAGGGGCAGCAGGTGGACGGCAGCGCCGGCGGTCACGATCGCCGTCGCGGTCGCCCTTGCCGCCGGGGCCTGCGGGTCGGGGCCCGGCGATGCGTCCGACGGCGACACCCGCGGCACCGACGACATCGCGGGGGTCGAGCCGGGGGCACGCGAGACCGGCGATGCGGCCGACGACCTGCGCGCCGAGCTGGAGGACCTGCTGGCCCGGCACGACACGGTGACCAGCCGCATCATGGCCGACCCGTCGGTCGTGCACGACGCCGGCTCGGCGCTGGTCGACGAGTACCTGGACCTCTTCGAGCCCGGCAGCGAGCAGACCGCCAACGCCCTGGCGCGCTGGGCCGAGCGGGCCGACTCGGGCACGTCGGTCGAGTCGACCGACCCCGACGTACCGGCCATCAGCTACCGCCTCGACGAGGACGAGCTCCCCGCACCCGACGGCGACGAGGTGACCTTCCGCATCTGCAGCGTGGAGCGCTACGTCGTCTACGGGCCCGGCGGCGACGTCGAGGACATGGTCGACAACCCCGGCACCCCGGGCACCGCCACGGCCGTGCGGGTCGACGGCGAGTGGCGCCTGCGGTCGATCGACGTCGTCTTCAACGGCAGCTTCTGCCGCGACGACCCCGACGACGATCCCACCGAGGACCCCGCCGACGACGGCGGCAGCGACGAGAGCGAGGCACGATGACCACCACCGCCACCCGGATCGTCACCGCGGCGCTGCTGGCCGCCACATCCCTGGCCGTGGCCGCCGCCCCGCAGCCGGCCGCCGCCCTCCCCGGCGCTCCGGACACCCCCGGCACGGCGGCCGGCGGCAGCGACGGCTGGTCCGGCCGGGTCGGCGAGGACGGCGCGGGCCGCTTCGAGTACCGGGACACCCGCCCCGGCCGGCAGGGCAACCCGGGCGGCGGCAACCCCGGCCGCAACCCCGGTGGCAACGGCGGCCGCAACGGGGGAGGCGACGGCGGCGACGAGGACGAGGGCTGCCCCGATCCCGCGACCCTCCCCAACGGCGTGGCCTGCGCCCAGCTCGAGATGGAGGTGGAACAGGGCTTCGGGGCGGCCCCCCAGCCGCCGACGCCGGACGAGGTCGCGCAGGAGCTGCTCGTCCAGGTCGTCACCACCTTCTCCAAGCCCGAGCCCGTCACCGACCCGGCGCTGGGCACGCCCGCCGTACTGGAGGTGCCCACGTTCGTGGCGATCGCCAACTGGGTGGACCAGGTGACCGACAGCGACTGCGACGACGTCACCGGCACCGTGTGCGTCACGCTCACCGCCACGCCGCGGCTCGAGTTCGACCCGGGCGAGCCGGGCGCGGCCGTGGTCGCCTGCCAGGGCGCCGGCACCCGCTTCGACCCCGACGGCCCGCCGCCGCGGCAGCAGGCCGAGGGCGCCTGCGCCCACACCTACACCCGCCGCACCGGCACCGCCGGTCGCCCGGCGCACTGGCCGGGCGAGGTGCGGACCATCTGGACGTTCGAGTGGGTGCTCAACGGGGGCGAGGATTCCGGCACGCTGCCGCCGGTTACCCTCACGAACGACGTCCCCCGGG
>DATCLV010000096.1:0-9859 GCA_036563745.1 Acidimicrobiales bacterium
CCATCATCCTGGGCCACCCCAGCGAGAGAGGCTCGCTCGGCGAGAGCGGCGACACGAGCATGATCTTTGACGAGCACGTCGTAGCGGACCTCATCAACACGGTCGGCCTAGCGGCACAGTACGCCGCGGCGACCGGCGCCGCCGGATATCTCTCGATCGGCGCCGAACTGGTGAGCAGCAACTCGGCGATGCTCCTGGCGAAGTACCGCAGCGGGTTCCATGAGGTGTTGAACGGCACCCGCCAGGTGACGGGCACGAGTGGGCGTAGCGAACAACTGTCAGACCTCGATGACTTGGCTGCCCCTGGCCCCAGTCGCGTTGCTGTGGCCCGTCTGCTCGCCCTAGACCTGTTCTCGGCCTTCGGTCTTCCCGAGGTCCAACAGATCACGGCGGACGGAGAGCTCGCGCTCGACCACTTCTACAAGCACCGCCAAGACAGGGTGAAGGAGTGGGCATCCGCTGCGGGCATACCGGTGGTCGATCAGCTGCGACCGCCTGGCTAGTGCGCGCGCCCGGGGCACGAAGTTGCCCTGTCTTGCGTCTGAGCAGGGCGGACTCTCGTGCCTGAAAAGCGGAAGGTCACCGGATCGACGCCGGTCCCGACCACTTCGATGACCAGGGTCGCAGCCCTGGTCATCTTTGGTTTTCAGGCGGGGCTGGGACGGGGGCGGTGCGGCGGCGGAGGTCCTCGTCGGCCTCGCGTTCCTCGGTCTTGTCCCGGAAGCGCCAGACGACCAGGTGGACGTCGTCGTGCTCGCGCGTGCCGGCGGCGGCGTAGCGTCGGCGCGTGGACGATGCACGGGCGGTCGATGGGGCCATCACGGCGGCGTTGGAAGCCGTCGACGACGAGGGGTGGGCGCGGCTGTGGAGCGCCGTCGAGGACGCGGCGGCGCTCGACGAGTACGCCACCTGGGAGACGCCCGACGGGCAGATGCCGTACCCGGTGTACGCCGAGCCCGTCGACCGGGTGCGGCAGGAGCTCGGGGCGCTCGGGCTGGTCGTGCCGTTCGCCTGGCCCGACTGGGACGGCACCGCCCGCTACACGGCCGACCCCGCGGCGCTGGAGCAGGCTCCGGTCACCGACGCCGTCCGCCTCCTCGTCGCCATCCTCCGCTCCGAGCGCTTCACCGACGGCAGCATCGAAGGCGCCCTGCAGTCGGGCGTCATGCAGGCCGCCCTCGCCCGCCTCCGCCGCTGGCACGACACCGGCACCTGAGCCGTGTACGTGGTGGTGTCCGGCCCGCCCGGCAGCGGGAAGTCCACGCTCGGCCGGGCCCTCGCCGACCACCTCGACTTGCCCTACCTGGCCAAGGACACCGTCAAGGAGGCCCTGGCCGACGTGCTGGGCGCCGACGACGTCGACGGCTCACGGCGGCTCGGGCGAGCGGCGGTGGCGACCCTCCTCGCCGTGGCGACCGACGACGGGCGGGGCGTCCTCGACGCCACCTGGCGGCCGGCGCTCGCCCGGAACGACCTGGCGGCGCTGCCCGGCGAGGTCGTCGAGGTGCACTGCGCCTGCCCACCCGAGCTGGCCCGCCGCCGCTACGCCCGGCGGGCGGCCGATCGGCACGCCGTCCACTTCGACCGGGACCGCACCGACGACCCCGACCTGTGGGCTGGCGACGCCACCCGGGCGATCGGCGGGCCGTGGCCCGTGGTCACCGTCGACACCACCACGCCCGTGGACGTCGCCGGGGTCGCCGACGCCATCACGGCACGGCTGCGGTAGCTACTCGGCGGCGTCGGTCGAGTCGTTTGTCGAACCTGCCCCCGAAACGGGGAGCGAGCTCCCCGTTTCGGGGGCAGGTTCGGAGACGGCGGGGAGAGGTTCGGCGACGGCCGGGGAGAGGTTCGGCGACGGCCGGGGCAGGTTCGGAGGATCCCAGGGCGCGGCGACGGGACCGGGCCCGGTGGGCCATCACCTGGAGCGCGGCCAGGGCGCCGCCGACGTAGGTCGCGCCCTGGGCGACGCAGCCCGCGCACACGGCAGCGACGCCCCCGACCTACGACCGGAGGCGGGCGAACGTCGAGGCCAGCGACCGCAGCCAGGCCACCACGAAGAACATCCCCACGGCGACGCCGGCCACCGTCGCCGACGCCGCGGTGTCGGCGTGGTAGCTCACGGCCAGCCCCACCACCACCGCGAGGCACCCGAACAGCACGCTCACCACCTGCACCAGCAGCATGCGCCGCACGGTCAGCAGCGCCGTGGCCGCCGGGGCGATGAGCAGGCCCATCACCAGCATCGTCCCCACCACCCGGAACGACGCCACCACCGCCAGGGCCAGCAGCACCAGCAGCGCCGTGTGGGTCAGCGCCGGCCGCTGCCCCAGCACCGCCGCCTTCCGGGGATCGAACGACAGCGCCAGCAGCGGCCGGTACAGCGCCACCAGCGCGACCAGCGTCGCCACCGCCACGACCGCCTGGAACCGCAGGTCGGACACGGAGACGCCCAGCACGTCGCCGAACAGCAGCCCGGTCAGCTCGCCGGCGTAGGTGTCCTCCCGGCTGATGATGATCACGCCGAGCGCCAGCATCCCGGCGAACAGGAGGCCGATGCCGGCGTCGTCGGAGATCCGGCCTGTGCGCCGGGCGACGCTCACCCCCGCCATCATCACGACCGCCGAGCCGAGGGCGCCGAGCGTCACGTCGAAGCCCCACAGCACGGCGAGGGCGATGCCCGGCAGCACCCCGTGGGCCAGGGCGTCGCCGGCGAACGACAGCCCCCGCACCACCACCCAGCTGCCGACCAGCGCCATGGTCACGGCGGCCAGCAGCCCGCCGAGCAGCGCCCGCTGGGTCAGCTCGGAGGAGAAGGCGTCGGTGAAGTACTCGATCACGGGACCACCGGAGGAGGGATCACGGTGCCAGGGCGCCGGCGACGAGCTCGGCATCGGTGCGCATCAGGTCAAGGTACGTCTCGGCGCCCGAACCCGGCTCCCCCAGCGACTCGGTGTACAGCTCGACCACCTCGACGTCGCGGCCGACCGAGTCCGCCAGCGCCTCGGCGAGGCGGGACGACTGGGTGGTCTCGGCGAACACGGCCCGCACGCCCCGCTCCTCGACGACCTCGGCCAGCTCCTCGATGGCACCGGACGACGGCTCGGCCAGCGTGGTCCCGGCGGGGACGACGGTGCCCACGACCTCGAGGTCGTAGCGGTCGGCGAAGTAGCCGAAGACCTCGTGGTTGGTGACGAGGACCCGGTCCTCCTCCGGGATGGCGGCCAGCGTGGCGGCGATGTCGGCGTCGAGCTGCTGCAGCGCCGCCACGTAGCTGGTCGCGGCGGCCTCGACCGCGGCGACGTCGACGCCCTCGATCTCCCGGACGGCGTCGACCAGGGCGGGGACGGCCTCGGCGACCCGCAGCGGGTCGGTCCAGACGTGGGGGTCGTCCTCGTGGTCGTGGCCGTGGGCCTCGACCTCGTCCTCGTCGCGGTGCTCGGCGCCGAACGGCAGCAGGTCGACGTGGTCGGCCAGGGCGAACGTGCGCGTGCCGTGCTCCTCGATCCGGTCGAGGACGTGCTGCATCCCCTGCTCGAAGTCGGCGCCGTTGACCACCAGCAGGTCGGCCTCCGACATGGCCTCGACCTGGCGGGTCGAGGGCGAGAACTCGTGGGGGTCGGCGCCGGGCGGCATGACGACCTGGACGTCGACGCCCGCACCCGCCACCACGTTCCCGACGATGTCGCCGAGGATGCTGGTGGTCACGACCACCGTCGGCCCGTCGGACGCGGCGGCGTCACCGTCGGCACACCCCACGACGGCACCGGCCGCGAGGCCGAGCGCCCCGATCCGCAGCGCCGTTCCCACCCAAGAGTTAAGAACGGTTCTCATTGTCGGGTTACGCTAGCAGGCGCCGGACCGGACCGAACCCGGACGAGCGCGACAGATCCGATCGCACCCCACGATGGCCGCCGCCGACACCGACAACGACCCCCGCCACGCCCGCCGCCCGCCCGCGACCGCGACCGCGCCCGCCACCCCGACCGCGATCCCTGTCCCCGACCTCCACCACCGGGCGCCGAGCGCCGACCTCCGTCGCCGGCTGACCGTCGTCCTGACGATCGTCGCCGCCGCCACCGTCCTCGGCCTGGTGGCGCTGTGGCCCCGCGGCGACGCGCCCGAGATCGGGTCGTTCCCCCGCGACTACGTCGACGGCACCGTCGAGGCCGTCACGGCCGACCAGGCCTGCACCGACATCGAGGTCCCCGAGGCCACCGCCAGCTGCGTCGTCTACGACGTGCGGCTCACCAGCGGCCCCGACGAGGGCGACGTCGTGGAACTGGCGGTGCGGCCCAGCCAGCTCGACGTGCCGCAGCTCGCCGTCGGCGACGACGTCGTCCTGCGCCACTTCCCCGACAGCCCCGCCGAGTTCCGCTACGCCTACGAGGACTTCCAGCGCACCACCCCGCTGCTGTGGCTGCTGGTGGCGTTCGTCGTGGCGGTGCTGCTGCTCGGGCGGCTCCAGGGCCTGCGGGCGCTGGCCGGCCTGGGCCTCAGCCTGGTGGTGCTGGTCCTGTTCGTGGTGCCGGCGCTGCTGCGCGACACACCGGCCCTGCCGGTGGCGCTGGTCGGGTGCGCGGCCGTGGCGTTCCTGGCGATCTACCTGGCGCACGGCGTCAACGTCGCCAGCTCGATCGCCCTGGCCGGCACGCTCTCGAGCCTGGCGCTCACCGCGGTGCTGGCCGTGGTCGTGGCCGGCGCCACCCAGCTGTCCGGCCTCGCCAGCGAGGAGGCCCAGACCCTCCGCATCACCGCCGACGCCCTCGACCTGCGGGGGCTGCTCGTGGCCGGCATCGTGATCGGGGCGCTGGGCGTCCTCGACGACGTGACCGTGTCGCAGGTGTCGACGGTCGCCGCGCTCCGCCGCGCCAACCCCGGTCTGGGCCTGTGGTCGCTGTACCGCGAGGCCTACCGGGTGGGTCGCGACCACGTGGCGTCGGCGGTCAACACGCTGGTGCTCGCCTACGCCGGCGCCGCGCTGCCGCTGCTCCTCCTCTTCGCCCAGGGCGGGCAGCCGGTGGCCCGGCTGGTGACCGGCGAGCTGGTGGCGGTGGAGGTCGTGCGGATGCTGGTGGGCTCGATCGGCCTGGTGGCGTCGGTGCCCATCACGACGTTCCTGGCGGCGGCGATCCTGGCGGACGCGCCGCCCGACGCGCTCCCCGCCGACGACGGCCACGGCCACCCGCACGGTCACGGCCACCCGCACGACCCCGGTCGCCCCGGCGACGCGACGGTGCCCGCCCCCGGACGGGAGCGGGCACCCGAACCCTGGTTCTAGAACGACGGCGGCCGGACGTGGCCGACCCGTACGGCTACGGCTGCGGCGGCCGGTGGAGCCGGACGACGCCGTCGTCGATCGCCGCCTGGGCCACCGCGGCGGCCACCCGGGTGGCCACGTGCGGATCGAACACCGACGGGACGATGTGGTCGGGGGCCAGGTCGTCGGTCACGCACTCGGCGATCGCGTTGGCCGCGGCCAGCTTCATGTTCTCGGTGATCGACGTGGCGGCCACGTCGAGCGCGCCCCGGAAGATGCCCGGGAACGCCAGCACGTTGTTGATCTGGTTGGGGTAGTCGCTCCGGCCGGTGGCGATGATCTTCGCCAGACCGTCGGCCTCCTCCGGCGTGATCTCCGGCACCGGGTTCGCCATGGCGAACACGATCGGGTCCGACGCCATCTTCCGGAGGTCGGACGCCGTGATGATCCCCGGCCCCGACACGCCGATGAACACGTCGGCCCCGGGCAGCACCTCGCTGAGCGTGCCCTCCCGGCGCTCCGGGTTGGTGTGCTCGGCGAACCACAGCTTGGCGACGTTGAGGTCGTCGCGGCCGTCCCAGATCGCGCCCTTGCGGTCGACGCCCACCAGCTGGGTGACGCCGGCGTGCATGAGGATCTTCGAGATCGCCACGCCGGCGGCGCCGACGCCGGCGACGACCACCGACAGCTCCTCCATCTTCTTGCCGGTGATCTTCAGGGCGTTCTCGAGGGCGGCCAGCGTCACCACCGCGGTGCCGTGCTGGTCGTCGTGGAACACGGGGATGTCGAGCAGCTCGTTGAGGCGCTCCTCGATCTCGAAGCACTCGGGGGCCGCGATGTCCTCGAGGTTGATGCCCCCGAACGTCGGCGCGATGCGCACCACGGTCTCGACGATCTCGTCGGGCGAGCTCACGTCGAGGCAGATGGGGAAGCCGTCGACCCCGGCGAAGTGCTTGAACAGGAGGGCCTTGCCCTCCATGACCGGCATGGCGGCCTCGGGCCCGATGTCGCCCAGGCCCAGGACGGCGGTGCCGTCGGTGACGATGGCCACCGTGTTCTTCTTGATCGTGAGGTCGTGGACCCGGGTGGGGTCGTCGGCGATCGTCTGGCAGACGCGCGCCACGCCCGGCGTGTAGGCCATCGACAGGTCGTCGCGATCGTTGACCGGCATCCGGGCCAGGACCTCGATCTTGCCGCCGTCGTGCATCAGGTAGGTGCGGTCGAGCAGCTCGAGCACCTCGCACCCGGGGATGTTCTCGACGGCCGCCCGCACCTCGGCGATGTGGGCGTCGTTGCGACAGTTGATGACCAGGTCCTCTTCGAGGTGGGGCCCCCGTACGTCGAAGCCGCCGATCGCCGTGATGTTGCCGCCGACCTCGCCGATGGCGGTGGCCAGGAGGCCAAGGCTGCCAGGGCGGTTGTCGAGGCGGACCTTGAGGCGTATCGAGTAAGCGGCTGTGGGGGTAGTGGTCACGGAGGGTAAGTATCGCTCACCACGGCAGACGCCGAAACCCAGATCGCGGACGGTGGACCTGGCCACCGGTCTTCTACTGTCCTCCCAATGGTCGGTGAAGCGGTGTTCGATGTCGTCGACGCAGGCGGGTGCGAGCAGGTGGTGTTCTGCAACCACCCGCCCAGTGGGCTGCGGGCGATCATCGCGATCCACTCGACGACCCTCGGACCCGCGCTTGGGGGCACGCGCTTCTATCCCTACGCCAACGAGCGCGACGCGCTGGTCGACGTGTGCCGCCTGGCCCGCGGGATGACCTACAAGCACGCGGCCTGCGGCAACGACCTGGGCGGGGGCAAGGCGGTGATCCTCGGCGACCCGGCCCAGCTGCGCAGCGAGCCGCTCCTGCGCGCCTACGCGCGGTTCGTCGACGGGCTGGCCGGCCGCTACCTCACCGCCGAGGACGTGGGCACCACCCAGGCCGACATGGACCTCGTCCGCCGGGAGACCCCGTACGTGACCGGGGTGAGCGAGTCGCTGGGCGGCTCGGGCGACCCGTCGCCGGCGACGGCGTGGGGTGTGCTGTGGGCGATGCGGGCCACGGCCGAGCGCCTGTGGGGGTCGTCGTCGCTGGCCGGTCGCCACGTGTGCATCTCCGGCGTGGGGAAGGTGGGCTCGGCGCTGGCCGGGCACCTGGCCGAGGAGGGCGCCAAGCTCACGGTCGCCGACGTGGACGGCACCAAGGCGAGCCGGGTGGCCGAGCGCCACGGCGCCCTGGTGGTGGCGCCCGAGGTGGCCCACACGGTGGGCTGCGACATCTTCGCCCCCTGCGCGCTGGGCGCGGTCCTCAACCGGCACTCGATCGGCGAGCTGGGCTGCGCAGCGGTGGTCGGGTCGGCCAACAACCAGCTGGAGACCGAGGCCGACGCGGTGCGCCTGGCCGAGCGCGGGATCCTCTACGCGCCCGACTTCGTGGCCAACGCCGGCGGGGTCATCAACATCGCCGAGGAGCCCAACGGCTACGACCGCGACCGGGCCTACCAGCGGATCACCGGCATCCACGCGACACTGCTCGACGTGTACGCCCGGGCCGACGCCGAGCGGATCACGCCGTCGGAGGCCGCCAACCGCCTGGCCGAGGACCGCATCCGCGCCGTCGGGCAGGTGAAACTCCTCCGCGGCCGCTGACCTGGACCGCGATCGACGCGGTTCGGGAAACGCCCAGCGTGGAAACGCTCTCTGGTGCGACCGACGCCCTCTTCACCACCGGTAGTGTCGGGGTCCATGAACGCAGAGGCCTCCGGGCCGGCTTGGCAGATCGAGCCGAACGGCCCGCTCGTCGGCGAGGTCGAGGTCGCGGGCTCCAAGAACGCCGTCACCAAGCACATGGTGGCGGCGATGCTGGGCACGGCCCCGAGCACGATCACCAACGCCCCCGACGTCGGCGACGTCGGCATCACCGCCGACATCCTCACCTCGCTGGGTGTCGGCGTCGAGATCGAGGGCGACCGCATCACGATCGAGCCGACCGCCACGCCGGGCGCGCACGTGCCGCTCGAGTTCACCGGCCTCAACCGCATCCCGATCCTGCTGCTGGGCCCGCTGCTCCACCACAACCACGAGGCGTTCGTGCCCCTGGTCGGGGGCGACCGCATCGGGCAGCGGCCGGTCGACTTCCACATCGCCGCGCTGGAGGCCATGGGCGCCGACATCGAGGCCGGGTCCGACGGCATCCTCGCCCGGGCCAAGCGCCTCCGCGGGGCGCGGATCACGCTGCCCTACCCGAGCGTCGGCGCCACCGAGAGCGTGCTGCTCACCGCGGTGCTGGCCGAGGGCCGCACGGTCATCCGCAACGCGGCGATCGAGCCCGAGGTCACCGAGCTCGCGCTGTTCCTCCAGCGCATGGGTGCCCGCATCGGCTTCAGCCCCGACCGCCGCATCGTGGTCGAGGGCGTCGACCAGCTGCGCGGCGCGTCCACCCGCCTCGAAGGCGACCGCCTGGAGGCGTTCTCCTACCTGGTGGCCGGGCTGATGACCGGGGGCCGGGTCCGGGTCGCGGGCTGCGCCCAGGACCGGCTGGTCACCGCCATCAACACGCTCCAGGGCATGGGCGCCCACTTCGAGATCACCGACCACTGGATCTCCGCCCACGCCGACGACGGGCTGCGGCCCGCCGCCGTGCAGACCGACACCCACCCCGGGTTCATGACCGACTGGCAGCCGCCGCTCATCGTGCTCATGACCCAGGCCGAGGGCATGTCGGTGCTCCACGAGACCGTGTACGAGGACCGGCTGGGCTACGTCGAGGCGCTCACGGCGATGAACGCCGAGATCGAGCTGTTCGACACCTGCCTGGGCGGGCCGGCCTGCCGGTTCCACGACTCCTCGGCCATCCACTCGGCGGTCGTGCGGGGCGTGTCGAAGCTGCAGGGCGCCGAGGTGACGATCCCCGACGTGCGGGCCAGCTTCTCGTCGGTCATCGCCGCCGCGGTGGCGCAGGGCCCGTCGCTGCTCCACGGCATCCACCACCTGGAGCGGGGCTACAACCGCCCGTTCGAGACCCTCGAGTCGCTGGGCCTGCGCATCGAGCGCATCGAGTAGCGCCGTCGCCGGGTCGACGGGCGTCGCCTCGGTGACGCCCGCGCCGATCGCGCCGACCGCGACCCGGGTGGGCCGGTCGGCCGTGGATCAGCCGGCGACGAGCGTGGCCAGCGCCCACAGCGCGGCGACGCCGCCGAGCACGGCCATGAAGATGCTGCGGGCCACGGGGGCGGCCTCGAGGTCGCCCTCCTTCGGCTTCTCCGGCGGCCGCACGAGCGCCATCACGCTCCCGGCCGCCATGGCGCCACCGAGCGCCAGCACCAGGTAGGCCAGGAAGTCCGGTCCTCCGAGCAGCCCTGATCCCTCCATCCCGTCAGCCTAACCTCGCGTCAGGTGGGCATAAGACGTCGGTGAAATGCATGGTTTCGGCCGCGGACCTGGTTAACGTTTCGAAACGATGACCGTTCCGGCCGTGATTGGCTGGCGAGAGTGGGTGGCGTTCCCGGATCTCGGTGGTGTGGCGGTGAAGGCGAAGGTCGACACCGGCGCCCGTTCGTCGAGCCTCCACGCCTGGGACGTCGAGGTGGTCCCCGGCAGCGCTCCCCCAC
>DATCLV010000101.1:0-11886 GCA_036563745.1 Acidimicrobiales bacterium
CCATCAGTGGTCGCGCCTGACCGCGCTGTTCCATCAGTGACGACTACACCTCGTTCACCGCCTCGTTCGCAGCGTAGGGTACATCCAACCGTCATGCAAGAGTGCACGGCGGAGATTTCCAGAACGCGTTCCGGCTGGTACTGTCACGGCCCTGTCCTGCACCATGGTTGGCTCTGGCGAGAACGCCGGCGAGAAGGCCGGGAGCGTCGAGGGCGTCGGCGACGCCGTGCGCTCGAGGCGACAGCGGCGTGAGAGCACATCGAAGACCGGGAGACCGGAGAGAGGGAGTTGCGGGCCATGCCTCCCCTGAAGGAAACGTCACCACTGCGGCGCAAGCTCGGGATCGAGCTGCGCCTCCTGCGCGAGGCGGCGAAGCTCACGGCGGAGGACGCGGCGGCCGCCCTGGAGACCTCGGCGTCGACGATCAGCCGCAGCGAGACCGGCAAGGTCAACGTCCACCCGCGGGACGTCGACGCGATGCTGCGCCTCTACGGCCTCACCGACGAGCGCAAGCGCGAGGCCCTGGTCGCCATCGCCCGCAAGTCCCGGGAGCGGGGCTGGTGGCACGAGTTCCGCAGCGTGGTCAGCACCGACCTGGCCAACTACATCAGCATCGAGTACGGGGCGAGCTCGATCCGGATCTTCCAGACGCTGCTCATCCCCGGCCTGCTGCAGACCCAGGAGTACACGCGGGCCGTCGCCGCCGTGTTCCCGCGGGCCCACACGCCCGAGACGGTCGAGCAGCTCATGGAGATCCGGCTACGCCGCCAGCAGATGCTGCTCGACAAGCCCGAGCCCGTGCCGCTGCACGTGGTCCTCGACGAGTCGGTGCTGCACCGGCCGATCGGCGGGCCCGGCGTGATGCGCGACCAGCTGGTCCGCCTGCTCGACCTGGCCAGCTCGAAGGCCGTCCAGCTGCAGATCCTCCCCTACGACGTGGGCGCCCACATCGGCCTCGGCGGGCCGTTCACCCTGTTCGGCTTCGCCGAGCCGATGGACCTCGACATCGTCCACGTCGAGAACCACGTGAACTTTATTTTGGTCGATGACGAGGATGACATCCGCCACTACGAGATAGTGTTCCAGCGAGTGCAGGAATCTGCGCTCCCAGAGGCCGACTCGTTGGCCCTGGTCCAAGAGATAGCGGAAGGGCTGTAGATGTCGCAGCATCAACACAGCGCCGCCAACTGGCGCACCAGTACATACAGCGACGGGATGCAGTGCGTGGAACTCGCCGCTATCGACGGCACCATCGCCGTTCGAGACTCGAAGGATCCGGCTGGTCCGGTCCTCCACTTCACACGTGGTGAGATGTTGGCCTTCCTCAAGGGGGCGAAGGCCGGCGAGTTCGACGACCTGGTCTGACCTCCGGGTCAGACCCCAACCCTCCCACCCGCTGGTGAGCACGGGCCGACCCAGCGGGTGGTCTTTCGCGTTTTGGGCCCGCGCGCCGGGTCGGACCACCTTTGCACGCGCGAACGGTAGTGACGTCGCTTGACAGGGTGCGCAAACTGTCCCGTACGAGACACATGGGCACCGCGGGCACTCCCGAACGCACGTCACCGAACGCCACGCCGGGCTGTCGAATAGAACCGACGACGCGCACTTATGGGTCGCAAGGCCTCCGGGTGCACGGCTACAGCAACGGTGCTGCGCCGGGCGAGTGGACCGCACGGGCCACGAACGGAGGCGCCGCGAGGAGGGCACGTGGCAACAACCAGGACGATCCCCGAGACGGGGCGCAGGAACGGGCGCCCACGTGAGCCACGCCGGCTGCCGGTGTCGGACGTCACGTTGGCTCGGGGCAGCGCCGCTCTCCTGTGGCTGCTGATCTTCCTGGCCGCCATGGGCGGGTTGGCCGCCTGGCTCCGCCCCACCTCGAAGCCGGAGCCCGCGCCGGCCGCCGGTGACGACGCCGGCGTCGCCTCGGGCCAGGCCGTCGTGGCCGCCGGCGGCTTCGCCGAGCGGTACGTGACCGCCTACCTCGAGGCCGGCAACGAGGGCGAGCGCCTGTCCCCCTTCCTCGGCTACACGCCCGAGCTGCCCGCCACGGCCCGCCCGACCGAGCTGTCGGCGCCGGTGCGGGCGGTTGCCATCGAAGAGGCCGCCGATGGGTACTGGTCGGTGACGGTGGCCGTGGGCTGGACGGGACAGGAGCGCTTCTGGCAGGTCGCCGTCGACCTGCGCGACGGCGCCCCCAACGCCGTGGGCCTGCCCGCCGCGGTCGCCGGGCCGCCGGACCCGGAGCGCTCGTCGCTCGACGTCAACATGTCCCAGCCCGCGCTCGACGACCCGATGGTCGAGTCGGTCACCGGGTTCCTCGGCGCCTACCTGTGCGGACAGGGCGAGCTCGACCGCTACCTCAGCCCCGGCCACTCGCTCACCCCTGCCGATCCCGCGGTGTGCCGGGAGGCGGAGGTGATCCGCTGGGGCGTGGTCGAGAGCGACGACCCCGACACCAAGACGGTCGTGCTGGACGCCCTCTTCGACAGCGCCGCCGACGCCGACTCGGGCTTCACGCCACGGGTCGCCACCTACACCCTCCTGCTCGCCAACCGGGACGACCGCTGGGAGGTCGCCGACCTGCTCCCGGCCCCGCCCCTCGACGAGGACGACTGATCGCCGCCACGCCCACCACGCACGACTGCGACCGCACGAGACCGACCGCAGGCCGCAACCAGCTCACCGCAGAGCGCAGAACCCGCAGAACACCGAACGCAGCACCGCCCACC
Source organism: Acidimicrobiales bacterium (assembly GCA_036563745.1). GTDB lineage: Bacteria > Actinomycetota > Acidimicrobiia > Acidimicrobiales > VFJN01 > DASXTK01. The sequence continues at coordinate 2,733 of DATCLV010000101.1, forward strand.
GCTGTAGAGACCGCCACCACAACCGCCGCTACCCGCCGCAAAGGAACAGGAGAGACAAGTGCTTGATTGGCTTTCCGGGAAGATCCTGGAAGTGACTGCCCTCGTGCGCGGAGCCTCCGTGCTCGGGGCGATCATCATGGTGGCCTTCGCGTACTACAAGGCGCGATCGCTGGTCGCCGTGTTGGTCGCCGGGCTCACCGCCGGGGTGTTCCTCTGGACCATCAACAACACCGACTGGTGGGTCGACCGCGTCGAGGAGGAGTCCGGCACCCTGGCGCCGCTCGGCGTGACCGTCGAGGTCGCCGACACGGTGCAACCGGCCGGCGCCCTCGTCGTCCTCTGACCCGCCGACCGCCGCCCGTCGCATGGCCACCGACAACCGCGTCGCGGACGACGACCTGGTGGTGGAGTGCCGCGTCTACACGCACGCGCGCCGGCACCCCATCATCATCGGCAACATCCAGGGGCTCCGGATCCCGCCGGTCACGCCGGCGCAGCTGCTCGTGGGCGTGGGCAGCCTCATGGTGCTCGTGGCCACCCAGCCGCTGTGGGCCCACTTCGGCAGCGTCGTCAACGGCTTGACGATGATCGCCGTGCCGATCGGGCTCGCGTTCGCGGCCCGGGCGCTGCGGGTGGAGGGGCGCGCCCCCTGGCGGTTCGCGCTCGGCTGGCTGAACCTGATCGCGGCACCCAAGGGCGGCAAGCGGCTGGGCAAGGCCGACCGCACCTGGTACCTGCCGCGGCGGTACACGCAGCGCAGCTGGATCGCCGAGATCCAGGGGAGCGGGCACTGATGCGCCCGCCCGCCGCTGCGGTCATCGGGAACCTGATCTGGTCGCGCTCGGGCAAGGTGTGGGCCGTCTGGCGGGTCCGGGAGAGCCCCTACCGGTGGCTCCCGACCCGGCGGAAGCTGGCCGAGCACAGCCGCGTGCGGACGATGCTGGCGGGGCTGCCCGGCGAATCGATGGTGCTGTCGGTGGCGGCGCGCATCGACCCCGGCGAGGTGGCCGACGCCATGATCGAGGGCATCGACCTGGCCGAGCACCAGGGCTGGCTCGACGCCGTGGAGGCCACGCTCGACCGGCTGGAGGCCGCCGAGCTCTACCGGCGCCGCCACTACCTGGTGGTGCAGCTGCCCAACAAGAGCGGGCGCCTGCAGTGGGCCAACCTGTGGCGCTCGGCGTCGTCGTCGGTGCTGGCCGCCTGGGGACAGGCGCCGCCGCCGGTGCCGGCCCGGGAGATCAACGCCGCGCTGCGGCAGGCCGACGAGCTGGAGGCCCAGCTCGGCGCGGTGCAGCTCGAGTCGGTGACCGCCGGCGAGATCCGCTGGCTGTACGCCCGCAGCGCACGCCGCGGCCTGCCCACGGAACCGCCGCTCGCCGGCTGGCACGAGCCGCGCCTGCGGTGGGTGGCGCGCCGCGGCGAGCACGTGGTGACCTCGCCGTCGCTGGCCCCGCTGCTCGACGGCCGCTACCAGGAGGGCGGTGACGGCGACGACGAGGACCGCCCGCTGCACCGCCGCTACCTGAAGGTGACCACCGACGAGGGCATCTCGTACCAGACCTTCGCCGCCGTGGCCGATGCGCCCCAGCGGTTCAACTTCCCGGGCGGCCTGTCGGAGTGGCTGTACGTGGCCGACCAGCTGCCGTTCCCGGTCGACTGGTGCTGCCGCATCCGGGCGGTCCCGAACGCTCAGGCGACCCGGGCCGCGACCCGCCAGTCGCGGGAGCTGATGGGCCAGATCCCCGAGTACCAGCACGAGCCGGCGGGCCCGCCGCCGTCGCTGGCCTCGGCGCTCGACGCGGTCGACGACGAGCGGGCGATGCTGGCCGCCAACCCCTCGGAGCCGGAGCTCCAGGTGGCGATGGTGTTCGCCACCTGGGCGACGTCGCTGGTCGAGCTGGAGCAGCGGGCGAAGACCCTGCAGCGCGTGTACAAGGGCGCCGAGTACCACCTGCCCCGCCCCACCGGCGGGCAGCTGTCGATGTTCGAGGCGCTGCTGCCGGGGTCGACGACGCCGCAGCCCTGCCACGACTACCGCCAGTACCTGCTGCCCCGCGACCTGGCCGCCGGCATGCCGTTCGCCGGCTCGGCCATCGGCGACACCACCGGCATGCTGCTCGGCGCCTCGCGGGACGCCGGCTGCCTGCGCCCGGTGCTGCTCGACCCGGCGTCGGGCCCGAAGAACGACCGCGACGGCTCGGTGGCCGCGTTCGGCACGCTGGGCTCCGGCAAGAGCTACCTGGCCAAGCGCCTGGCCGCCACCGTGCTGATGCGGGGCGGGAAGATGGTGCTGATCGACCGGACGCAGGCCGGGGAGTACGTCCGGTTCGCGCAGACGATGGCCGAGGTGGGCATCCGCTCGCAGGTGGTCACCGTGAACGAGGGCGGCGGCCTGCTGCTCGACCCGCTGCGGGTGTTCACCCCCGAGGCGGCCCGCCAGGTGGCGCTGGGCTACCTGGGGATGGTGTGCGGGCTCGACCCGACCGGCCTGGAGTCGGCGGCGCTCGACCGGGCGGTGGCCAACGTGGCCCGCCCCGGCGGGCGGCTGTACGACGTGCTCGACGAGCTGGAGCGGCTGGCCGACACCGGACCCGAGTTCCGCCACGGCCGGGAGCTGGCGCTGCGGCTGCGGGCGATCTCGAACAACCGCTTCGGGGCGCCGGCCTGGTCGGACGGCCCGAGCATCGACACGAGCGTGGACTGCACGGTGATCCACCTGCCGAACCTGGCGGTGCCCCGCCGCGAGGTGTTGCTGTCCGAGCACCTGTCGCGCAAGCTGCTGCCCGAGCAGGTGTGCTCGCTCGGCCTGCTGTACCTGGTGGCGGCGCTGGCCCGCGGGATCATCTTCGACGAGCAGGGCCGCTTCGCCGCGCTGTGCATGGACGAGGCGTGGGCGCTGACCTCGACGCTGCCCGGCCAGCAGCTCCTCGAGGAGGTGCTGCGTGACGGCCGGAAGCACAACGCCGCCTGCTGGGTGTTCTCCCAGAACCCCGACGACCTGCCCCACGAGCTGCGCGACCTGATCAGCACCCGGTTCGTGTTCGGGCTGAACGGCGACGCCGCCGTGTCGGGCCTGAACTGGCTGGGCGTCGACGCCAACCGCGAGAACGTCGACACGTTGGAGCAGTGGGCCGTGCGCCGGGAGCCGGTGGCCGGGCCCGACGGGGCGACGGTGGCGCTGGAGCCGCCGGAGTGCCTGATGCGCGACGGCGCCGGCCGGGTCGGTCGGGTGCAGATCCTGGACGCGGAGACCGAGCTGCTCCGCAACGGCTTCGAGTCGAACCCGACGCGGCTGGCCCGCCGGGCCGCCGACCTCGAGGGCGGCAAGGACCGCCTGGAGGCCGGCTCGCCCCCGCCGCTGCCGCTCGGTGCGGGGGTGAAGCGATGAGCGGGGCGCCCGCGACCGACGCCGGTCCCGCCAGGCGCCGGCGACCGACCTTCCGACGATCGGGCGCGACGGGTGTCCCGGCCGCCGCGGGCAGGCGACCGGGGCGGGCGCGGTTCCGGCCCCGCCTCCCGAAGCGCCGGGTGACGCGGCTGCTGCTGGCCCTCGTCCTCGTGTTCCTGTGCATGGGTGCGCTGGGGACGATGGAGCCGCCGCCGGTCGACGCCGCGCCCGGGCAGGACGTGCCCGCGGGCTGCCCCGGCGGTCCCCCCGGGCCCGCCGTGCCCGGGACCCGCTGCCCCGACGGGTCGATCGCCGGCCAGCCGCCGGCCGGCTGCCCGGGCGGGCCCCCGGGCCCCGCCTACCCCGGCACCGTGTGCCCCGACGGGTCGATCCCCGTGCCGGCGGGCGCGCCGACGGGCTGCCAGTTCGGCCCGTCCGGCAACCCCGCGCCCGGGACGACCTGCCCCGACGGCACCGCGCCCCGCGACCGGCAGGCCGACCGGGAGCTGCGCAACATCTTCGGGATCGAGGAGGGCGACCAGTTCCCGCTGACCGCCTACGACATCGGCTGCGACGAGGGGGCGTGGAACGCCTTCCTGCGCAAGATGTGGTGCGCCGCCCAGGCGTTCCCGTTCTCGATCGGGAAGTGGTTCATCGGCATCGGCATCGAGCTGCTGGCCTGGGCCCTGGAGTTCCGGGTGGCGGAGACGCTGACGCCGGTGGCCGCGCTGCTGTCGCGGGTCTACGACACGAGCCTCATCGGCGCGATCAACCTCGAGGAGCTGGCGTGGACGGTGGCCCTCTTCGCCGGCGGGTGGAACATCATGAAGGCGCGCTTCGCCGAGGGCGCCCGCGACATCTTCCTGACGTTCCTGATCGCGATCTTCGGCGGGTTCGTGCTGTCGAACCCCCAGGGCTACCTGGAGGGCACGATCGAGCTGGCCCAGAACTCGTCGGGCGCCGTGCTGGAGGCGGTCGACGGGGCGCTCACCGACACGCCGGCCCAGGACGCCAGCGCCGTGCGCGACCGGTTGGGCGGCGTGCTGCGCCGGTCGTTCGTCGGCGAGCCCTACGACCTCATCAACTGGGGCTCCTCGCTCACCGGTGAGTGCGCGGCCGCCCGCGACGAGATCCTCGCCGGCGGGCCGTGGGGCGACGACGACCGGCCCCGCGAGATCATGCGGGCCCGGGGCTGCGAGGCCCAGGCCGAGTACAACGCCGACCCGACCGACGAGCGGGCGGCGGCGTCGCTGACGGTGGCGGTGGCCTCGGTGATGGTCACCGTGCTGATGGTGATGATGGCGCTGGCCGTGTTCGTGGCCCAGATCACGCTGGTGGCGCTGTTCTCGGGTGCGAGCGTGGTGTGGGTGCTGGCGCTGTTCCCGGGCAACCGGTCGGTGCTGTGGTGGTGGATCAGCCGGCTCGTGTGGGCCGTGGCGGTGACGTTCGCGTCGATGTTCCTGCTGTCGTGGGCGGCGATCACCGTGACCGCCGTGCTCGACGCCACCACCGACCTGTCGATCGTCCAGCGCTGCCTGATCGCCATCGTGATCGTGGGCGTGGCCTGGAAGTTCCGGTCGTCGATCGACACGGCGATCGACTCGACGGCGAAGGGCCTGGCCCAGAAGATGCGCCGCAGCGCCGCCCCGGTGAGCCAGACGCCGACCGGCGCCGGCTTCATGGTGGGCGGCGCCCCCAAGCTGGGCGCCCTGCCCTACGTGGTGCCGCCGCCCAACCCGCCGGGCGTGCCCGGCCCGCTGAGCGTGTCGCCGATGCAGGCCACCGGCGTGCTGACCGCGGCGTCGGCGGCCGGCGTCGCCTACGGCCACCGGACCCAGCGGCTCGCCATGCAGAGCCTCGCGGGCGGCCGCGCCGCCGTGCGCGGCACGCAGACCCTGGGTGGCACGGTGGCCGGCGGCGCCACGGCGCTCATGCGCGCCCCGACGACGGCCCGGCAGGCGGTCACGCAGCGGTCGATGGCCGTGCGGTCGCAGCTGCAGCGGGCCCGGGCCGGCGCCCGCGCCGCCCGCAACCCGGTCGCGGCGGCCCGTGCCGCCCGGGCGGCCCGGAGCAGCAACGCCGACGTGACCGACTGGATCTGACGCCCGGCGGCGGGCCGGTCGGTCGACGACCCCGACCGGCCCGTCGGCGCCGACGTGGGCCGGGGTCGACCCGGGGTCGACCCGGCGTGCGACCCGGGATCGGCCCGACGCCGCACGGAGCGAGCCACGGCCGACGCGAAACCGGCTGGCTCCCGGGGTGGGGCCGCCTGCGAACATCGGCGCATGACGGCGATGACCGACGACCGCAACGGGACGCTGGCCATCGACGTCCGGGGGCTCACCAAGGTGTTCACCGCCGGCAAGGGCCGGCGGCGGCACGACGTCGACGCGGTGCGCGGCATCTCGTTCTCGGTCGAGCCGGGCGAGCGGCTCGCCTACATCGGGCCGAACGGCGCCGGGAAGTCGACCTCGATCAAGATCCTCACCGGCATCCTGCACGCCACCTCGGGCGACGTGCGGGTGCTGGGCCTGGTGCCGTGGCGCGACCGCCGCCGGCTGACCCGCCGGATCGGCACGCTGTTCGGGCAGCGGTCGCAGCTGTGGTTCGAGCTGACCCCTCGCCAGTCGTTCCGGATGCTGGCCGCCATCCACCGCATCGACCGGGCCGAGACCGCCCGCCGGGTGGCCGAGCTCGCCGAGCTGCTCGACGCCGGCGACCTGTTCGACCAGCCGGTGCGGAGCCTGTCGCTGGGCCAGCGGATGCGCTGCGAGCTGGCGGCCTGCATGCTCCACGAGCCGGAGATCCTGTTCCTCGACGAGCCGACCATCGGGCTCGACCTGCTGGCCAAGCAGCTGTTCCGCGACCTGCTGGTGCGGCTCAACCGCGACCGCGGCACCACGATCTTCCTCACCTCGCACGACGTGGCCGACGTCGAGCACGTGGCCGAGCGGGTGGTGGTCGTGAACCACGGATCGGTGATCTACGACGACGCCGTCGGCACCCTCCGGCGGACGCTGCTGGCCACGAAGCTGGTGGAGGTCGGCCTGGCGGCGCCGGTGCCGGTGCCCGACATCGACGGGGTCACCGTGCTGGAGCACTCCCCCACGGCCGCCCGCCTGGCGGTCGACACGAACCGCCGGTCGGTCCGCGACGTGCTCGACCTGCTGCTCGACAGCTGGCCGGTCGCCGACATCTCTGTGGTCGACCCGCCGCTGGAGGCGGTGATCGCCGAGATCTACGGGGTCCCCCGATGACGGCGGCGGCTCCGGCCTCGGCGGCCGGGACCCCGGCCGCCGCCCGCCGGCGGCGCCCGCCCCGCTGGGCGGGGGTCGCCGTGGCCACCGGCGCCGGCCGGATGCTGGCGGCCCGCGGCGAGCTGGTGATGGGCATGGCGATCCAGGTGCTGATCGTCTCGGCCGTGTCCGCGCTGTGGCGGGTGGCGGTCGAGGCCAACGGCGGCCTGCTCGACGGCTACGACGCCCGGTCGCTCACCTGGTACATCGCCGTGTCGGAGGCGGTCTACATGGCGGTGAGCAGCCGGATCATCGAGGAGATCGGCGCCGACATCGCCACCGGCGCGGTCGCGTCGGAGATGCTGCGGCCCGCGCCGGTGATCGGGGTCCGCCTGGCCACCCAGTTCGGGGCGACGCTGCCGCGCGCCGTCGCCAACCTCACCGCCGGCTGCGGCGTCGCCCTGGTGACGGTGGGGGCACCGCCGTCGTGGGGTGCGCTGCTGCTGGCCCTGCCGGCGATCCCGCTGGGCGCGGCCTGCAACCTGGTGGCCGCCCACGCCTTCGCCGGGGCGGCGTTCTGGCTGCGCGACGCCGGGTCGGCCTGGTTCCTCTACCAGAAGCTGATCTTCATCTTCGGGGGCATGCTGCTCCCGCTGCAGGTGCTGCCGGGGCCGATGCGGGCGGTGGCGTTCGGCCTGCCGCTCATGACGATGGCCTACGTCCCGGCCCGGCTCGCCTCGGGGCATGTGGAGCCGTTCCTGCTGCTGGTGCAGGCCGGGTGGCTGGTGGTCCTGACCGTGCTGGCGGCCGCCGTGTTCCGCGCCGGCGAGCGCCGCCTCCAGACGGTGGGCGGGTAGCCGTGTCGTCGCTCACCGGGCTGCCGGCCACCGTGCGGGGCGCGTTCGCCGAGGCGATCGCCAACCCGAAGGCGTTCTGGGCGCAGGTCGGCGTGATGATCGCCAACGACCTGGCGTGGTGCGCGTTCTGGGTGCTGTTCTTCCGCCGCGTCGGCGAGGTGCGCGGCTGGGACGCCGACCGGGCGCTGCTCCTGCTGGCGATCTTCGCCACCTCGGCCGGGGTGGTGCTGGGCGTGTTCGCCAACTCCCGGCACATCGGGCGGCTGCTGGCCGACGGCGGCCTCGACGCGGCGCTGGCGCTGCCGGTGTCGCCGCTCCCCCACCTGCTGGTCCGGCGGATGAGCACGGTGAACCTGGGCGATGGGCTGTTCGGGGTGGTGCTGTTCCTGGCCACCGGCGACCCGGACCTCGAGCGCACCGCGATCTTCCTCGTGGGGGCGCTGGCGTCGTCGGGGCTGCTGCTCGGCTTCCTGGTGGCCACCGGGTCGTTGGGCTTCTTCGCGGGCCGGGGCGAGGCCGGCGACATGGGGTTCCACGCCATCCTGCTGCTGTCGAACTACCCGGCCGACTTCTTCGGTGGCGCGACGAAGCTGCTGGTCTACACGGCGCTGCCGGCCGCGTTCGTCTCCGCGGTGCCGGCCCGGCTGGTCGACGACTTCGACCCGGGCCTGGCGGCGCTGGAGCTGCTCGCCGCGGCGGTGGCGCTGTTCGCCGGGTGGGCGATCTTCACCGCCGGGCTGCGCCGCTACGCGTCGGGTTCGGTCTGGACCCAGGCCTGAGCCCGCGCCGACCCGGGCTGGCGGTCTGCCCTACGCGCCGGGGACGGTGACCGGGGCGTCGAGGGTGCCGGCGGCCGCCTGCTTGGCGTGGTAGCTCGACCGGGTGAGCGGGCTCGACTCGACGTGCGGGATGCCGAGCGCCCGGCCGGCCTCGGCGTACCGCGCGAAGGTGGCGGGCTCGACCCAGCGGGCCACCGGCAGGTGGGCGCTGGTGGGCCGCAGGTACTGGCCGATCGTGACGATGTCGACGCCGACGGCCCGCAGGTCGGCGAGCGCCCCGACGACCTCGTCGTCGGTCTCGCCCATGCCCACGATCAGCCCCGACTTCGTGACCAGCCCCGCCTCCTTGGCCCGGGCCAGGACCGACAGGCTGCGGGCGTAGCCGGCCGACGGCCGGACCATCCGCTGCAGGCGGGCCACGGTCTCGAGGTTGTGGTTCAGGACGTCGGGGCGGGCGTCGAAGATCGTGGCCAGCGCCACCTCGTCGCCCTTGCAGTCGGGGATGAGCACCTCGACCTTCGTGCCCGGGGTCCGGGCCCGGATCGCCCGGATGGTGGCGGCGAACGCCCCGGCGCCACCGTCGGGCAGGTCGTCGCGGGCGACGGCGGTGACGACGGCGAACGCCAGGCCCATCCGCTCGACGGCCTCCGCCACCCGCTCGGGCTCGTCGGGGTCGAGCGGCTCGGGGTGGCGGGTGTCGACGAGGCAGAAGCCGCAGGCCCGGGTGCAGCGCTCCCCGTTGACCATGAAGGTGGCGGTGCCGTCGCTCCAGCACTCGGAGAGGTTCGGGCAGCCCGCCTCCTCGCAGACGGTGACGAGCCCGAGGTCCCGCATCGTGCGACGGACCTGGGTGACCTCGGGGGTGAGGCGCAGCGGCGCCCGCATCCACTC
>DATCLV010000105.1:0-8383 GCA_036563745.1 Acidimicrobiales bacterium
TGCCGCTCACCAGCAGCGACCCCTCGGCCCGCACCGCGGCGAGGGCGTCGAGGTAGGCGGCGAACCCGCCGTCGCCGCGGTCGCCGTCGCCGTCGATCGCCAGGTCGTCGACCGCCGACCCCACCAGGCCCAGGGCCCGGCCGGCCACGGTGACGTCGGGCGACGGGCAGCTCGGCCCGATCCGCACCAGCACGTCGCCGGGCGCCGACCACGCCTCGGACAGCAGCCGCCCGGCGTCGGGCACCTTCCCCAGCGCCGTCAGGAACACCGCCGGCGGCACGTGCACGAGGCCCTCGTCGGTGGCCACCGAGCCGGCCGAGGAGTCCTTGCCGGAGATGACCGGGGTGCCGAACCGACGGACCAGGGCCGCCAGCTCGTCGACCATCGCCACCAGCCACTCGCCGGCGTGCACGGCCAGGTGCGGCGTGTAGAAGTTGTCGCACAGCGCGATGTCGCGCACGGCGACGCCGGCGAGCGTCATCGTGCCCAGCAGCTCGGCGAACAGCTGCCGCAACGCCCGCACCGGGTGGGCCTCGAACAGCCACGGGTCGAACGCCGTCGACAGCACGGCGAGGCCGGGCGACTCCGGCACCGGGCGTCCGGCCCACCAGCTGGTGGGGACGCGGCGCCGGTCGAACGCCCCGAAGTGCGGGCCGTAGACCGTGTGGCCCTGGACGGTGGAGTCGTACTGGATGTCGGCGTAGAGCTGCGAGGCGACCTCGGTGTCGCCCGCCACCTCGGCGAACAGGCGGGTCAGCTCGCCCGGGTCGTCCAGCGCCGGCCACGGCTGCGGTTGCGTGTCGACCTCCGGCGGTGGGCCGACCTCGACCGGCTCGGGCTGCACGTCGAGCCGGTCGTAGGGCACGTCGAAGCCCAGCTCGCCCCGGTCGTCGGGGACGGCGCCGACCGGCTGCCCCACCACGTCGTCCTCGGTGAGCGCCGGGTTGTGGAACACGCAGTAGCGGCCGTTGCCGGTGAACCGCCCGATCACGGTGGTCCGGACCTGGTGGCGGTCGGTGATCTCCCGCGCCGCCGCCAGCGCCTCCGGCGGCACCACCAGGATCATCCGCTCCTGCGACTCCGACAGCAGGATCCGCCACATCGGCAGCGCCTTGGTCTTCAGCGGCACCAGCGCCGTGTTGATCCACACGCCGCAGGCCTCGCCGATCTCGCCGACCGCGCTGTTGAGCCCGGCGCCGCCCACGTCGGTGAGGGCCCGGAGGCAGTCGGCGTCGCGCAGATCGGTGATCGCCTTGCGGAACTTCACCTGCTCCAGCGGGGCGCCGATCTGGACGGCCGTGTTGTCCATCGTCGACCCGGCCGAGCTGGCCGAGGCGCCGTGGATGCCCTCGCTGCCGGTGAGCCCGCCGATGAGGACCACGAGGTCGCCCGGCTGCGGCCGGCCCCGCTGCGCCTGCGCGGTGGGGATCACACCGACGCTGCCGCCCAGCGCGAACGGCTTGGCCCGGTACGAGGGGTGGAACGTCATCCGCGACCGCATCATCGGCACGCCGAACGTGTTGCCGTACTCCTTGATCGCCCGGATGGTCTCGACGGCGATCCGCTGCGGCGACGGCTTCCCCTTGGTGGGCGCCGGCTGCTCGGGGAGGCCGGTGGCCGTGTACTCGAAGCAGCCGATCGGGTCGGCGCCGAGGCCGGTGCCGAGGATGTCGCGCAGGACGCCGCCCAGCTTGGTCAGCTGCCCGAAGTAGGCGGAGATCGCGGAGGGGCCGTTGTGCGTCTCGGCCTTGATGACCAGCGACCAGCCGTCGTAGAAGTCCCACACGCCGGCGTTGTCGTGGAACATGCTGACCACGTTGGGGTTCCCGGTGGCGCGGGCGGCGTCGACCAGCCGTCCCAGCAGGTTCCCGTGCGACTTCCACGTGGTGTGCGCGCAGTGGTCGCTCCACCGGGCGTCGAGCGCCTCGAGCAGCACGTCGGTGACCGCGTCGAGGCCCAGCTCCTTCTGCAGCCCCTGGATGTGGCGCATCTGGGCCAGCGACAGGTTGCGGCCGTCGGCCCGGCCCAGCTCGACCAGCTCCTCGTCGGCGAGGTCGCGCAGGTCGAAGGTGGCGGCGGGCTCGTAGTGCCCGCTGGGGACCAGCGTGGCGTAGCGGGGCTCCTCCAGGTGGAGGTCCTCGATGACCGGGTTGAAGACCTGCGCCTGCACGGCCTCCAGCGCCTCGGCCGACCCGGTGGGCGAGGTGTAGGTGGTGGCGACCTTCCCGGCGACCGCGGGGATGCCGAGCAGCTCGCACATGGCGACGAGCGACGGGCTCTCGTTGTCGACCACCCCGATGCGGTGGGCGATCTGGATGCTCCCCGGCGGCAGGTCCTGGTCGTAGGCGACCCTCACGTGGGGGTCGGCCTCCAGCACCCGGCAGATCGCCGCCGCCTCGTTCGTCGTGATGTCCCGTGGGAACTCGATGTAGTAGTCGTGCCAGCAGTCGACGTCGTCCCGCCCGAGGCTCCGCCGGAGCGCGGCGGTCAACGGATCCGCGCTCCCGCCTCGTGGTCGCACCGAAAATTTGTGGATCGACACCCGTACTCTCCCGCCTAGCTGGGGCTTTTTCGGATCTCCGACGCTACTACGCAGAGTGGCGCCGCCACTGTGAGTGGCCGCGGATCTTCTCGCGGACCGCTTTGCGCCCGTGACCCTGTTCACTGGGCCAGATCCGCCGCTCGTACGGCGATGGATCCGGCTTTCGAACAACGGGGTTCGCGCATGGCCGCAAGCATCGTCGCCACAGATCTTGACCGCACACTGCTGGATCCGGACAGTCGCGTGACGCCTTTCTCGCGTTCTGTGCTGGAGCGGGCATCGGACGAGGGGGTGCTGCTCGTCGCGGCCACGGGTCGAAGCCGGGCGGCCGTGGAACATGTACTGGTCGACAAGAGGAGCGCGCTCGAGCAACTCGCCCGCGACCGTGGGTTCACCGCCGCCGACATCGTGGCCTTCGGCGACCACAGGAACGACCTGGCGATGCTCCAGTGGGTCGGTCGAGGGATCGTGATGTGCGACGGCGACCCGGCCGTGGTCGCGGCGATCCAGGACCACACCGAGTATGGCCACGACAAGGACGGCGTCGCTCGGCGCATCGAGACGATGCTGGACGACGGAACGCTCCGGGGTTGAGCGATGGTCGACGGTCAGAGGGGGAGGTCGCCGGTGGCGGTGCGGGTGGAGCCGGTGTCCTTGTAGGCCGCGATCGTGCGCTGGGCGATGCGCATCTGGTGGACCTCGTCGGCGCCGTCGGCGAAGCGGGCCCAGCGGGCGTGCTGGTACATCGACGCCAGCGGGGTGTCGGTCGAGTAGCCGAGGGCGCCGTGCACCTGGATCGACCGGTCGATGATCCGGTTCAGCGCGTTGGCCACGAAGTGCTTCGCCATCGACACCTCCGACTTGAAGTCGAGGCCCTTGTCGATGCGGTAGGCGGCGTGCAGCACCATCAGCTTCGCCTGGTACAGCTCCATCGTGGAGTCGGCGATCATCCACTGGATGCCCTGCTTCTCCGCCAGCAGGGAGCCGTGGGCGAAGCGGTTGAGGGCCCGGTCGACCATCATGTCGAGCGCCGTCTCCGCCTGGGCGATCCACCGCATGCAGTGGGCCAGCCGCGCCGGGCCCAGGCGGTACTGGCCGAGCATGTGGCCCTGCCCCCGCCCGCCGAGCATGGCCGACGCCGGGACCCGCAGGTCCTCGATGAGGATCTCGGAGTGGCCGGTCGAGCCGTGCATGGTCTCGATCTGACGCACCTCCTTCCACCCCTCCGACGGGATGTCGACGATGAACGCCGTGTTGGCCGCCTGCGGCAGCTCCGGGTCGTCCTCGGTGCGGGCGATCAGGATGGCGAACTGGGCGCGGTGGGCGTTGGAGATGAACCACTTGTGCCCGTTGATGACCCACTCGTCGCCGTCCTGGTAGGCGTGGGTGCGGATCAGCGTGGGGTCGGAGCCGGCGACCTCGGGCTCGGTCATCGCGAAGCACGACATGGCCCGCCCCTCGCACAGCGGCCGGAGGTACTTCTCCTTCTGCTCGTCGGTGGCCCAGTGGAGCAGGGTGTGCATGTTGCCCTCGTCGGGGGCCATGCAGTTGAGGACGAACGGGCCGAAGCTCGACTTCGCCGCCTCGGCCTGCACCATCGCCAGCTCGACGTGGCCGAGCCCCATGCCGCCCCACTCCTTCGGCATGTGCGGGAGCCACAGGCCGGCCTTCTTGGCCTCCTCCCGCATCCCGAAGAGGATCTGGATGTACTCGCCCCGGGACTCGACCCGGTCGAGGCTGCCGATCTTCTCCTCGCCCGGCTTGACCACGCCGTCGATGAACTCCCGGACACGCATCCGGATGGCTTCCAGCTCGGGGGAGAGGGTGAAGTCGATGCTCATCTCGCAGCTCCAATGAGGGATCGGGCCCGGGCGAACAGCCCGAGGGTGATGGCGTGCAACAGGTCGCCGGTCGCCTTGGGGGCCTTGCCCCCGCAGGCCCGGGCGTGGGTGCCCTCCAGGACGATGCCGAGCTTGAAGCAGGCCAGCACCGTGTACCAGGTGATCGACGAGAGGTCGCGGTCGCTGCGCTCGGCGTAGCGGGCGACCAGCTCGTCGCGGGAGGGGAGGCCGTCGCTGGCGCCGATGGCGCCGGTGACGACGTGGGCCATGGCGTCGTCGTCGCCGACCGGCTGGGGCCAGGTGGCGAGCAGCCAGCCGAGGTCGAGCAGCGGGTCGCCGATCGTGCACATCTCCCAGTCGACGATGGCGGCCAGCCGCGGCCCGTCGGGCGCGAACAGGACGTTGGCGAGGTGGTAGTCGCCGTGCATGATCCCGGGCCGCCACGACTCGGGGCGGTGGGCGTCGAGCCAGGCGCCGACCTCGTCGACGCCGGGGATCTCGGGGCCGGGATAGCCGTCGATCTTCGAGTAGGAGGCGAGCTCGGCCTGCCAGCGGGGCACCTGGCGCTCGAGGAACCCCTCGGGCTTGCCGAAGTCGGCGAGGCCGACGGCCTGGTGGTCGACCGCGCCGAGGCGGGCGATCGCGTCGGCGGTCTCGAGGCCCATCTCGTGGACGATCGCCGGGCCGCCGGCGTGGAGGGCGGGCATTGCGACGGTGGGGTTGAACCCGTCGACCGGCGCCATGAGGTAGAAGACGGCGCCGTGCATGACGGTCTCGTCGGTGCAGCCGGCGATGAACCGGGGGTGGGGCACGTCGGTGCCGGCGAGGGCGGCCAGGACCCGCTGCTCCCGGCGCATCACCTCGTTGCTGGCCGGGCGGAGGTGCTTCGGTCCGCGGCGCAGCACGTAGGTCTCGCCGCCCCGGCGGAACTTGAGCAGGACGTTCTGGGTGCCGCCGCCCAGCGCCTCGGGGTCCTCGATCGGCCCGGGTGGCAGGCCCTGCTCGTCCATCCAGGCGGCGAGCACGTCGAGGTCGACGACCTCGCGCTCGACCGGTTGATTCGACTGCATCAGACCTGAATCCTTGCGCACCGACCGGTCGGAGTTCACGTCCGTGGGTCGTGGCCAGGCCCGGCGCCGGGTCCGCCGAGCCCGGGTCGAGCCCGGTCGATCCGGGGCGTCGGGCGCGGGTCCCGGGTCGCGCCGGGTCAGTCCGCCGGGCGGCTGCCCGGGGCGTCGCCGATGTCGAGCAGCGAGGCGATGCCGTGGTCGCGACCGGCCGTGTAGCCGCCGTCGACGGTGAGCGCCGCCCCCGAGACGAACGAGGCGTCCCGCGACACCAGGTAGAGCGCGGCGGCCGCCACCTCCTCGGGCTCGCCGAAGCGCTGGAGCGCGGTGGCGTCGCGGTAGCTGAGGTGGGTCTCCTTGAGGCCCGGGGCGGAGAAGGCCGTCTGCAGCATCGGGCTGTCGATCGCCCCGGGGCAGACGGCGTTGGCCCGGATGCCCATCCGGCCGTACTCGACGGCCAGCGCCCGGCACAGGGTGACGACGCCGCTGGTGGCGGCCCCGAACGCCCCGGCGCCGGCGGCGACCTCGAACGCCGACATGCTCGACACCGCGACGACCGCGCCCCGCTCGCCGTCGATCCGCTCCTGGCTCAGCATCTGGGCCAGGGCGGCCTTGAACACCACGAACGTGCCGGTGAGGTTGGTCGAGATGAGCCGGTCCCACTCCTGCCGGTCGAGGAGGTGGAGCAGGCCGCCGCCGGCGATCCCGGCGGCGTGGACCACGGCGTCGAGCCGCCCGCCGACCTCGACGGCGGCCGAGACGGCCTCGACGGCGGCGTCCTCCTCCCGCACGTCGGTCTGGACGAAGAGGTAGCGGTCGCGGGGGAGGTCGAGCGGCTGGGCCGTGCCCTCGTCCTCGGCATCACCCTCGCCCGGCACCCGGATGTCGGCGGCGACCACGGTGGCACCCTCCGCGAGCAGGCGGTCGGCGGCGGCCTTGCCGATCCCCGACGTGGCGCCGGTGACGAGCACGGTCTTGTCCGCGAACCGCTCCCGATACCACTGCATGTGGCGAGACCTCTTCCCTAGGTGTGAACAATGTGATAGAAAGTGTTCAACTGTTCTAGCGCGCCCGAGCTTCGGGCGGATCGAACGAAGTTCCGATGCGCGAGACGCCAGATCGCATCCTGGACGCCGCCGAGCGTTGCATGAACCGCTACGGATTCGCCGTGTCGATGGGCGATGTCGCCACCGAGGCGGGCGTCTCGCGGGGTTCGGTGTACCGCTACTTCGGCGACCGCGACGCCCTCGTCGAGGCGGTCGTCGCCCGGGCCGGCGACCGGTTCCTCGGCACGGTCGCCGCGGAGGTCGACCGGCGGCGCACGCTCGCCGGTCAGGTCGCGGCGGCGATCGCGGTGGTGGTCGACGAGGCCGGGGCGCCGCCGAACGCGACGTCGACCCCGGCCGGGTCGGGGTCGACCGCAGCCCGCGCGGGCGCCACGCTCGGCGTCGCGCCCGCCCTCGGCCGCCGGTCCACGCCGCGCGACCTGGTGGTCCGGCCCGACAGCCGGGCGATGGCCGAGCGGTGGCTGGCGTTCTGGGCGCCACGGGTCGACGCCGCCCGCGCCCGCGGCGAGCTGCGGGCCGACGTCGACGGCCGGGCGGCCGCCGAGTGCCTCACCCGCCTGCTCCTGTCGTTCCTGGTGGTGCCCCGCCTCGACGTCGACCCCGCCGACCCGCGGGCCGTCCGCCGCTTCGTCGACCGCCACCTGCTGCACGGGCTGGCCGCCTGAGGGGCCGGGCATCGGACCACCTCCTGTCGGCGTGCACGGTCCGGGCGCCCCGCAGTCTCGCAGGATCGCGGCCGGCGGGCGCCGGGAACGGGGCGTACGTCGCGCGCGGATCGTGCGGGCACGGCCGGTTCAGCACGGAGCGTCGGTCAAAGCGGCCTCATCTCCGATAGCCTCGGTGGACGAGGGCGGCGCGAGCGAGAGGAAATCCAGGCGGGATGGTTCCGGGACAGTGCGACGGATGGCACTTCCTCCTCACGGAGCGCGCTTTCGACAGGTACATTCCGCGCGGCGAGCGGTTGTAGGAGGTCACTTCCGGTGGGCTACGAGCAAGTACATGCTCCGGGCACGCCTTCGTGGGTCGATCTCACCAGTCCGGATCTGGTGGTGTCGGCAAGGTTCTACGGCGGGTTGTTCGGTTGGGAGACGGCGGTGGTCGGGCCGGTCGAGCGCACAGGTGGCTACCTGGCGTTCCGCGCCGGTGGCCGCAACGTCGCCGGTCTGCGGCGGTTGACGGGGGACGAGCCCCCGTCCTGGACCACGTACTTCGCGGTCCCCGATGTCGACGGGTTCGAGGCGGCCGCGGTCGCCCACGGCGCGGCCACGCTCGAAGCGCCGGCCGACGTGCCGGGGGTGGGGCGGCGGGCGCTGTTCATCGACCCGCCGGGCGCGGTGTTCGGCGTGTGGCAGGGCGGCGAGGGCGTGGCGGGCGCCGAGCTGATCGACGCGCCCGACGCCATGTGCTGGAACCAGCTGGCGTCGCGCAACATCGAGGCGTCCAAGCGGTTCTACGGGGCGGTGTTCGGCTGGACGGGCGTCACCACCCCCTACGAGACCTCCTCCTACACGGCGTTCCGCCTGCAGGGCGCGGACGTGGCCGGCATGGTCGAGATGGACCGCAGCTGGCCCCGCGACCTCCCCTCGCACTGGATGACCTACTTCGGGGTCGACGACTGCGATGCCGTGGCCGACCTGGCGGTCGATCTGGGCGGTGCGGTGGCCGTCGAGCCCTTCGACATGCCCCAGGTGGGCCGCACCGCGGTGCTGGGCGACCCCCACGGGGCGGTGTTCTCGATCCTGGCGGTGGCGCCGGAGCGGGCCTCGTCGGCCCCGGTGTCGGCCACCCCCGGCCGGGTCGAGCCGCAGCCGCTGCCGGTCGAGGAGCCGGCGCGGCCCCTCGACGACGAGCTGTTCCCCTTCACCC
>DATCLV010000116.1:0-3890 GCA_036563745.1 Acidimicrobiales bacterium
CACCGTGTTGAGCGCCTCGGCCACGTCCGCGACCTCGTCCCGGGTGTTCACCGTGATCGGCTCCACCTGCGGGACGATGACGTCGTCGCCGAGGGGTGTGTCGAGGATGTCGAGGACGGCGTCGGGGAGCCGGTGGTTGGCCATCTCGGTGGCCTGGCGGGTCAGCGACCGCAGCGGCCGGGTGATCGACCGGGCGACCAGCCACGTCAGCAGGCCGGCCAGCACCACCGCCACGATGGCGACGACCATGTAGACCCGCGACCGCTGGTCGGCGTTCTCCGACGCCGTGTCGGCCTTGGTCTCCAGCACGCCACCGACCCGGTCGCGGAAGCCGTAGTAGCTCTCGTCCTCCGGCACCGACACCACCTCGAGCAGGGCGCCGGTGGGGATGTTGCCGGTGCGGATGACCTCGGGCGCGACCTCCTCCAGGAAGTTCTGGCTCTCCTGGAAGCGCACCAGCCGCTCGCCCGCCGCGGCGTAGTCGCCGGTGGAGAACGAGATGATGTCCTCGAGGTTCTGCACCGCCGGGCCGTACAGGGCGCCGGCCTCGCGGATCTCGTCGCGGTCGACGAGCCGCCCGTCGCCGGTCACCGCGGCGTGCAGGTACACCCGGACCAGCCGGGCGATCAGGTCGAGCTGGCGGGTGGCCATGTAGCTGAGGTCGGCCCCGCGGCGCAGCTCGGGATCGTCGATCGCCAGCGCCACCCGGCTGTTCGCCTGCAGCAGCTCGTCGATGATCTCGGTGTACCGGAGGAACACCTCGTCGGCGATGGCGGCGTCGTTGGGGTCGCTGGCCTCGTAGGGAGGCGGGACGGCGTCGACGTCGGCCCGCAACTGCTCGACCTCGTCGAGGGTGGCGAAGGCGGGCTCGTAGATGTCGAGCACCTCGCCACCCTGCGACCGGATCAGGTCCTCGAACTGCTGGATGCTGGCGTCGGTCTCAGCGCGGGCCTCCTCGTTGGAGGCCACCGGCAGCTCCAGGACGCCCTGGTCGAAGCCGATGAGGTTGGCCGCCGCCCGGTTCCGCTCGTTCTGCAGCGCCGTGAACAACCCGTTCGGACCGGTCGCGGCCTTCGCGAGGCGCGCCTGGTGCCGGATGTCCTGGGCCTGGTCGTTGCTCTTGAAGACTTCGTAGACGGTGAAGGTCAGCAGGGCGAACAACGGCACCGTCAGCGCTGCGAAGAGCTTCGTCTGGATCGGTATGCGTCGCACGGTCCCCTCGCTCGTCCATCAAGCCACCCGAGAGACGACCCCAGCGATCGATGGCGGCGCAAATCGGGTGTGCCGCTTCTCAAGTATGCCTGTGTGTCAGTACTGCAGCGCCCTGGCCTTGGCTTTGGCCACGAGGGCCTCGAGCAAGGTCAAGAGCACCATCTTCACGGAGTCCTTGTTTCGGGCGTCGGTCTCCACGATCGGTGTCTCGTGCGTGACGCCGAGTGCCTCGCGAATTTCGGCAATGGGGTAGCGGGGGGCCTGGTCGAACACGTTCACACCGACGACGAAGGGGATCGCGTTCGCCTCGAAGTAGTCGATGCCCGGGAACGAGTCGGTGATCCGGCGGGGGTCGACCAGCACCACGGCACCCAGCGCGCCGAGGCAGATGTCGTCCCACATGAACCCGAACCGCTCCTGGCCGGGGGTGCCGAACAGGTACATCACCAGGGTGTCGTCCACGGTGATGCGGCCGAAGTCCATGGCCACGGTGGTGGTGGTCTTTCCCTCCACCTGCGTGCGGTCGTCGATGCCGGTCGACGCCGTCGTCATCGCCGCTTCCGTACGGAGGGGTTCGATCTCGGAGATCGCACCCACGAACGTCGTCTTCCCCACACCGAAACCGCCGGCGATGACGAACTTGACGGAAGTGATGCGATTGGTCGTGCCCGATGCGGTTTGCTGCACGTCTTGTTTCCTCTTGAGAACTGGTTCCGACCGGGCTTCAGATCGCCCGAACGCGTTCGATCATCTTGGTGAGCATCGACAGCTCGATCTCGACCGGGTCGGTGTGATGGACGTCGAGCAGGCCCGCAGCGATCAGATCGTCCGCCAAGATCATCACCACACCGACGACGAGTCGCAAATGCGCGGCGACCTCGGCGACGGACACGGCAGTCATGCACTGCTCGAGCACGAGCTGCTGCTCCTCGGGGAGGAGGGCGGGGATGTGACCTGCCTTGGTCTGCAGAAGGGTCTCGATGCGGAGGTCACGTCTCTGAGCACGGGTACGCCCGCCCGTCATGATGTAGGGCCGTACCAGATCGTGACCTTCGCTCATTGCTGCCCGCTCCTGGTACCACACACGGGGCCGCGACTCATGCCACGACCCCTGCCTTCAACTCGGCCACCAGCGCCGGCGTGAGCACCTGACCCGCCCGCTCGACCAGCAGCGTCGTCTGGTAGCCGACCAAACCGATGTCGCAGCTCCGAGTGGCCACCACGCCGAGGCAGGAGCCGTCGGAGATCGACGACACGAACAGGAAGCCCTGCCGCATCGCGACGATGATCTGCTCCAGGCCGGCGAAGTCGAAGCAGCGGGAAGCACCGTGTCCGAGGCTCACGAAGCCGGAGATGATCGCCGCCAGCTGCTCCGCCGACGCCCGGTCCAGCGAGCTGGACGCAGCCATCAGGAGGCCGTCGGACGACACCGCGACCGCATCTGTCACACCGGCTGTTTGGTCGACGAAGCTGTTGAGCAACCAGTTGAAGTTCCTGGCTTCGTCGCTCAGGCTCATTGATCCTCCTCGGATGTGTTCGGATTGCGTGCTTCGTCGAGGCCCCGCTGCACGCCGGCACTGAAGCTCGACAGGAAGCTGTAGACGTCCTTCGCCGAACGCGGGTCTCTTTGGGTGTCGGAGGACGTTACGTCGCGCGGCGGCGGCGTGCCGTCGTTCCCCCGCCGATGATCCTGGCTGGGACCGCCGGCCGCAACCGGAGGCCGCGCGGCGGGGCCGCCCATGCCGCGCTGGGCGCCCTGGGCCGGCTGCTGACGCCGCAGGCCCAGGGGCTGGGTGCGGGGCATCTGGGCGCCGGCGACCCGGCGGGCCAGGCCGCTGGCGGTGTGCTCACCCGAGGTGGCGTGGGTGGTCGGCGTGCCGTGCCCCCGCTGCGGGAGCGCCGGGCCCCCACCGGGGGTGCCGGGCGAGCCGGGCACACCGGGCGGCGGGCCACCGGGGCGCACCGCAGGCGTGCCCGGCGGCGGCGTGGGGTTGAACGGCGGGAAGGCGCCCGGGCCGCCGGCCCGCACCGCCGGGGTGCCGGGGGGCGGCGTCGGGTTGATCTGCCGGTGCAGGTGCGTGGTGTAGGTGGCCAGCGTCTGCAGCAGGTCGTCGCTGGGACGGGCCGGCTGCGTGCTGCCACCGCCGCTGCCGGCGGAGAGGCCGGTGCCCACGGTGTTGCCCCGGGGCGACCGCTTGACCAGGCCGCCCGTCGTGCGGTCGGGCCCGTCGGACGGGCGGGCGTCCGCACCGGCACCGCCGCCCGCACCGGGGCGGGCCGCCAGCGGCGGCAGGCCGCTGCCGGAGGCCGCAGGCGGGAAGCCTGGCTGGCCGGGGGCCGGCATCGGCATCTGCGGCGGGGTGGGGGGCACGGCCGGGAGCTGCCCGGTGGTCCGGACCGCCGGGATCTGCCCGGTGTTGCGGACGGCCGGGAACTGGCCCGTGTTGCGACCCGACGACTGCACCCGCAGGTGGGGCGACGACAGCGGCGGCAGGTCGGACGTCGGGCTCTGCGGGCCGGCCGGGGGCAGCGACGACAGGTGCGGCGCGCCGGCGGCGGGGTCGTCGGCCGGCGGGCGGCCGCTGCCGCTGCCGCTGTCGAGGCCGTACATCGGCTGGGTGGTCCGGCTGGCCGGGTCGACCGGCGGCGGGAGCGGCTCCAGCTGCAGGTCGTGGGTG
>DATCLV010000119.1:0-2417 GCA_036563745.1 Acidimicrobiales bacterium
CTACGAGGCCGAGCGGCGGGCCAACCGGGGGCGGCGGTCGCTGGCGGGCGCGGCGGGCGCGCCGGGCGAGCGGAAGGGGCCGTCCCGGGCGGGGGCGCGGTCGGCGGGGTCCCCCACCGGAGCGAAGGCGCCGAAGCAGCGGTCGGCCAGCACACTCCGGCGGCTCCTGCAGCAGGCCGACAAGGCGACGGCCCGGCTGCGCGAGCGGCAGGAGGCGCTGGAGGCCGAGCTGGCCGGCGCCGGTGACGACCGGGTGGCGCTGGCCCGGGTCGGGGAGGAGCTGGCCGAGGTGCAGGCGGCGATCGCGGCGGCCGAGGAGGAGTGGCTGGCCCTGGCCGAGGAGGCCGAGGCGGTGGGCGTCAGCATCTGACGGTCGCCGCCCTGGTGGCCGGCGGCGGGTGGCCGCCGGCGGTCCCGGCCACGTCGACCTCGACGACCGGCGGGGTCGAGGCCGAGGAGCACGCGTCGCGCCGGCCGCGGCCCGCGCCAAGGCCCGTCGCCGCCGGGCAGCCGCGCGGTGGGGCCCGTCGGTGCTGGTCAGGCGGAGCGGCGCTCGGCGTGGGGCGTCCGGCTGTCGCGATCCTCGTGGCCGGTGCCGGTGCGGTCGCCGTTGCGGCGGCCGCCGTCGCCGTCGCCCTCGCCGGTGCGGCCCTCGCCGTTCGGCAGGGGCTCGGGCTGGAGGAGGTCGACCACGTCGGAGGTGCCGTCGTGGTCGCGGTCGGCGAACCGGCGCAGGAAGCCGAAGCGCTGGAGGGCCGTGACCTTGTCGAGGGCGACGCCGGTCGCCTTGGACGCGTGGCGCTTCACGAACCGGAGCAGGCGCTCGGCCCAGGTGAACTCGGTGGCCCACACGGCGACGCCCGCGATCACGATCGCCCAGCCGGGGCCGGGCAGGGGTATGAGCACGATGCCCAGGACGATGATGCCCGTCCCCACGAGGAAGATCCCGAGGCGACGGGCGGTGCGGACGACCGTACGGAGGACCTGTCCGACCCAGCCCATGGATCGACCCTACAAAGGGATCCCCTCGGCCGGACATGGGGATAACCCCCCACCTGTACCCTGAGGTCATGCTCCTGACCGTCACCGACATCGCTCGGGACAAGATCCTGGAACTGCGGGCGCAGGAAGACACCCCGGAGGAGCTCGGGCTCCGCATCGAGGTCACGGGCGTCCGCGGGGTCGACTACACCTACGACCTCACGTTCGACCCGATCGCCGCCGCCGACGTCGACGCCGGCGACGTGGTCGAACGGCAGGGTGACCTCCCGGTCATCGTGCCCAAGGGCTCGGTCGACGCCCTGCGCGGCGCGACGCTCGACGTGCCCAGCACCGAAGGCCAGGCCGGCCTGGTGCTGCGCAACCCCAACCGGCCCGACCCGCTGTCGGGGGCGCACATCGAGCTGACCGGCACGCCGGCCGAGAAGGTCGAGCAGCTGCTGGACAAGCAGATCAACCCGGCGCTGGCGTCCCACGGCGGCTTCGCCAAGCTCGACCGGGTCGAGGGCGACGTCGCCTACGTGACGATGGGCGGCGGCTGCCAGGGCTGCGCCGTGTCGGCGATGACGCTCCGGGAGGGCATCGCCCGCTCGATCCTGGAGTCGATCCCGGAGATCAAGGACGTCCAGGACATCACCGACCACACCCTCGGCGAGAACCCCTACTACACCTGACGCCGCGCCCCTGCGCCCCGCCCCGCCGGCCGAACGGCCGGCGGCCCCGCCGCGCCCCGGTGGGTCAGGAGGTCAGGCTCCCGCCTTCCATGCCTTGGCGACGTCGTCGATGCCGACCACGTTGCCGATGTGCTCGCGGAACTCCTTCTCGACCTGCGCCTGCAGCTCTTCGCTGCCGGCCGTCGTGGCCTCCGACACCAGGATCGGGTGGAAGCCGCGCATGAGCGCGTCGACCGCGGTGTAGCGGACGCAGATGTCGGTGGTGGCGCCGGTCAGGACCGCGGTGTCGCGCCCGATCGCGTGCAGGGTGGCCTCGAGCTCGGTGTAGATGAACGCCGAGTAGCGGTGCTTGGTGATGACGAGCTCGTCGTCACCGGGTTCGACCCCGTAGAACTCTGCGCCCCAGCTGCCGTGCTCGACCAGCGGGATCCGGTCGACCGGGAGCTTCGTGGCGGCGCGACCGCGGGCGATCCACCCCCTGGTGTTGAACCACTTGCCGTGGGTCTGGCGGACGAAGATCCGGGGTACGTCGGCGGCTCGGGCCAGGTCGATGGCGCGGTTGACATGTGGGACGACCGGCTGCAACCGGCTGACGTCGGCGCCCATCCGGGCGAACGCACCGTCGTCGTGCAGGTAGTCGTTCTGCATGTCGATGACGAGCAGGGCGCAGCGGGCCGGATCGATGATGTCGTCCAGGTCGGACGGGTCGAGCGTGGTCTGCAGGTGGTCGGTCATGGTTCACCC
>DATCLV010000127.1:0-6118 GCA_036563745.1 Acidimicrobiales bacterium
GTACTTGGAGGGGGCGATGGTGAAGGACTCGGCGCCGGCGAGGCGGCGGTTGGCTCGGGCGAGCTCGTCGGGGGGCATGCCGAGGCCGGAGTCGATGATGGCCAGTGTGTAACCCGCGGGTTGTGCTCGGCCCCGGATCTCGACGGTCTGGTCGGGTGGGGAGAAGATGAGGGCGTTTTCGATGAGCTCGGCCAGGAGGTGGGCGAGGTCGGCGGCGGCGGAGCCCATGACGGTGGCGGGTTCGACCTGGCGGACGGTGACCCGCTGGTAGTCCTCGACCTCGCCGAGGGCGGCGCGGATGGTGTCGGTGATCCGGACGGGGGCGGCCCACTTGCGGGGCGGGTCGATGCCGGCGAGCACCAGCAGCGACTCGGCGTTGCGGCGCACGCGGGTGGCGAGGTGGTCGAGGCGGAAGAGGTTGGCGAGGGTGTCGGGGTCGGTCTCGTTGTGCTCGAGCTCGGTGATGAAGTCGAGCTGGCGGCCCAGCAGGTTCTGGTTCCGGCGGCCCAGGTTCACGAAGCTGTCGGCGATGTTCCGGCGGAGGACCGCCTGCTCGACGGCGAGGTCGAGCGCGGAGTCCTGCACCGTGTTGAGCGCCTCGGCCACGTCCGCGACCTCGTCCCGGGTGTTCACCGTGATCGGCTCCACCTGGGGCACCGTCACGTCGTCACCCAACGGTGTGTCCAGGATGTCCAACACCGCGTCCGGTAGTCGGTGGTTGGCCATCTCGGTGGCCTGGCGGGTCAGCGACCGCAGCGGCCGGGTGATCGACCGCGACACCCACCACGTGGCGAAGCCGGCCACGATGATCGCCACGACGGCGAGGAACCAGAACGCCCACACGTTGCGGGACGCGTCGGACTTGAGCCGGTTGGCCTCGGACTGCAGCTCCTCACCGACCCGCCGGCGGAACACGGCGTAGCCGTTCTCGCCGTCGCTCGGGCCGTTGGCGGCCTCGATGATCTGGGTGATCCCCGGGGTGCCCGTGCCCAGGGCGTCCTCCACCAGCTCGTTGAACTGCTGGAGGTGCGGGGTGGCCATCAGGTCCTGCTGGAGGCGGCGGTAGTCGCCCGTCGCCTTCGTGTTGATGGTCTCCTCGTTGTCCTTGTACTCGGCGAACAGGGCCGACAGCTCGGCCACCTCGGCCGGCGAGCTGACCCGGTTGTCGGCGTGCTCGCCACCCAGCTCGGCCATGAACACCGAGACCACGATGCGGGCCAGGAGGTCGGTCTGGCGGGCGGCCATGTCGATCAGCTGGGCGCCCCGGCGCAGCTCGGGGTTGTCGACCTCCAGCGCCACCTGCCGGTTCGTGTCGAACAGCGGGGTGAGCAGCGCCGTGTAGCCGTCGAACACCTGGCGGGTGAAGTCGATGTTCTGCGTGCGCCGCTCGCCGGTGAACTCGTCGACCTGCTGGCGCAGGGCGGCCAGCTCGGCGGCCATGCCCTCCAGCGCCGGCCGGTAGGCCTCCTCCGCGGCACCGCCGCGCCGACGCAGGAACGCCTGGAACTCCGCCAGCGACTCGTCGGTGTCGGCCCGGGCCGTGGCGTTGTCCTTGAACTCCAGCCCCGGCGTGTTCTCCAGGCCCACCAGGTAGATGGCGGCGGAGTTGCGCTCGTCCTCGAGGCTGCTCGGGAGGCTCTCGATGCCGATGGCCGTGGTGGCGAGGTCGGCCTGTTGGTCGATCTCGCTTGCGCTGCTCCGGGTGTTGAGCGCCTCGAAGACAGCAACGACGAGCAAGGCCAGCAACGGCACGGCCAGAGCGATGGCCAGCTTCACTCGGATCGGGAACCGTTGGAGCACGGAGCTTCCTTTGTTGGGCTGAGCTAGGTGGTCGGAGCGCTCACGCCCGAGGCGTTGTAGTCCTCGTCGTAATCGCTGTAGTCGTCGTCCTCGTACGCGTAGTCATCGGTCGCGTAGTCGTCGGTCTCGTCGTCGTAGTCGGCGTCGTAGTCGGCGGCAAACGCACCGGCCCCGTCGCCGTCGCTGGGCTCCCCGTCGTCGTCGGGGGGCCCGGTGACGATGCCGACCTCGTCGGGCAGGGCGATCGCCCACCCGAGGGTCTCGAGGTCGTCGGTGAGAAGGACGACCGGCCGCTGCCGGGTGGCGGCCGCGAGCGCCTCGAGCATCTCGATGCGCTCCTCGGCCGTGAACCCGTCGAACGGGTCGTCGAGCACGGCCGGCACGCGGCTGGTGCCGAGCATGCGCCCGACCGCCCGCCGGAGGTCGTCGGGTACGAGGTCGTGGGACGGCTGCGTGGTGAGGTGGGCGTCGAGCCGGGCCTGGGTCTCGTCGATCTCGGCCCGGGCGCGCTCGAGCTCGCGGGTGGCCGTGCTCAGGGCCACGTCGGCCCGTTCGACCTCGCCCGCCAGTGTCTCCCGCAGCAGGGGTAGCTCGCCCAGGGGGTCGTTGGACGGCTTGGGACGCAGCGCCGGGGGCAGCGCCTCGCTGATCCGGCGCAGCTTGCGGATGGCGTCGGTGAGGGCCGCGGTCGCCCGCTCCAGGGCCGCCTCGGCGGCGGTGGCGGCGGCGTCGGCCTCCCGGACGTTCGTGTGGTACTCCTCGTCGGAGCGCTCCAGCGCCTCGGTGACCGCGGCGATCTGGGCCCGGAGCTGCTCGGCGGCGGCCACCCGCTGGATGCGGCGCTCGTCGTGCGCCGTGCGCTCCATCATCTCGCGCTCGAGCTGCTCGACCCGCTCGTTGGCGGCCTCGAGGTCGGCGGCGGTGACGTAGGAGGCCTCGACGTACTGCTGGGCCTCCTCGGCGTCGCGGGCGTCCTCCTCGTCGAGGGCCAGGGTCTCCTGGTCGAGCCGCTCGACGTCCTGCCAGACCTCGTTGCGGGCCTCGACCTCGCGCTCCAGGTCGAGCAGGAAGCTGATGGCCGCGTCGCGGACGCTCACGCCCACCGGGTACACGCCGTAGTTGGCGAGGGCGTCGGCCAGCTCGCGGGTGCGCTGGTGGGGGACCGCGGGGTGGTTCTGCAGCAGCTCGACGACGTGGTCGGCCGGGTCGCAGCACAGCACCTCGGACGCCTCGGCGAAGATCCGCTCGCGCCGCTGCCGCAGGGCGATGACGATCTGCGGCGGCTCGGTGGCGGCCCACAGCGAGTTGAGGTTCTCCTCGGCGACCCGGCGGGCGCGGAGGGCGTCGAGCAGCTCGGCCTGGGCGGCGTCGGGCTCGGGCTCCGACATGATCAGGTCGAGGTAGGTCTCGTAGCCGTAGTTGGCCAGGACCTGCTGCTCGGCCAGCCGGGCGTGGTGGAGCTGGGCGGCGGCGTCGGGGTGGCCGCCCGACTGGTCGAGCGCCTCCTCGGCGTCGAGCACCGCCTCGTGGGCCCGCTCGATCTCGTCGCGGGCCGCGGGGTGGAGCCGGGACTGGCCCGTCGACGCCTCCAGCTCGGCGATGACCCGCTCGAGCTCGGCCAGCTCGTGCTGGGCCGTCGTCAGCTCCTCCTCGGAGGGCGGCGGGGGGAGGGCCGACTCGATGCGGTGCAGCTCCTCGTCGACCTCGACCCACTCGCGGGCCAGGTCGGCGGCCACCGGGTCGACCTGGTCGGTGTCGGCCTCGGCGTCGAAGTTGGCCAGCGCCTGCTGGACCGGCTGCGGGTCGAGCAGCGGCGCCTCCATGCGGGCCACCAGGTCGGCCCGCTCGTGGGCCAGCTGCTCGCGCAGCGCCGCCCGCTCGGCGACGTTGTTCTCGATCGCCTGGAGGGCGCCGGTCACCTCGTTGTGGGCGGCCTCGGCCGACCGCAGCTCGTGGCCGGCCTTCTCCAGCTCGCGCCGCAGCGCGGTCTCGTCGAGCTCGGACGCGCCCAGCTCGTCGAGCTGCGCTTGGGCGTCGTCGATGGCCTTCTGGGCGGCGGCCCGCTGGTCCTCGACCAGCGCCAGGCGCTCGCGGGCGGCCTCCAGCTCGGCGCGGCGCTCTTCGAGCTCGCGCTCGGCCTCGTCGGCGGTCTTGGTGAGCTGCCCGGCCTGGTCGAGCAGGCTGTCGCACTCGGCCAGGTGGGCGTTCAGCCGGCGAGCCCTGGCGGCGGCCTCGTCGCGGCGGTTGGCGATGACCGCCTGCTGCTCGCGGGCCCGGCGAAGTTGGGCGGTTAGCTCGTCCCGGACCTGGGCATGTTCCTCCACGCGCTCCCGGGCGACCTCGTGCGCGGTGGCATCGAGATCGTCGGCGCCGAACACGTCCAGCGACCCGCTGTGATCGCCGCCGGGCGCGCCCGGGAACAGCCGAGCGAGGCGCTCGGTCAGCGACGTCCGCTCATGGGTGCCTGCGGTCAGCACCGTCAGCCTTGGGTGCAGACCCCGCAGGCCGTTGGCGGCGGCGTGGTTCGGATCGTGGGTGTTCACGGTGGCGGTGGCAGCGACCGTTCGGGATCCCCTCCCCGAGTGGTGACCGCCCTCCTCACGACAATTTCGTTACGAATCTGATTCTCGCGCGTGCAGCGACCCGCATGCTCGAAATGTCCTCCCGAGGATCGTAGTGCTCCCCTCGTCGCATGCTCGTCGTCGGCGCGAAACAGGCCGTTCACACCCGCTGCCTAGGGTTTTGCCCGTGAAGACCTACGTGGTGCGTCTGTGGCTGCCCGACCGGCCGGGTGCTCTCGGTCAGGTCGCAAGTCGGATCGGTGCGGTGCGCGGCTCGGTGGTCGGCATCGACATCCTCGAGCGGGGCGGTGGTCAGGCCGTCGACGAGCTGGTGGTCGAGCTGCCCGACGACGACCTCGTCGACATGCTCGTCCGCGAGATCCGCCAGGTCGACGGCGTCGGCGTCGAGGAGATCCGCCCCCTGGAGGGCGACCGCCGCCACGACCCCCGCCTGGACGCCCTCGAGGCGGTGGCCCGGCTCGTCGGCGCCACCGACCAGGTCGAGCTGCTCGACGGGCTGGTGCTGCAGGCCACCCGGGTGATCGGCGCCGACTGGGGCGCCGTCGTCGACCACGAGCCCGGCGGCCTCGAGGTGGTGGCCCGGGTGGGCGACGCCCCGTCGGGCGCCTGGCTGCGGGCGTTCGTCGCCGGCAGCACCTCGGCCACCGGCCCCTCGGACGAGCTCCCGGAGACGGGGGACATCGCCTGGGCGCCGCTGCCCAGCGCCCGGCTGGCGCTGGTGCTGGGTCGGGAGGGCGTGGCCTTCCGGGCGCGGGAGCGCCGCGAGGTCGCCGCCTTCGCTCGCGTGGCCGACACCCGCCACCGCGAGCTCAGCCGCGCCGCCAGTCGCGCCCGCCACCCGTCGCTCGGCTGACCCCACCGAAATTGGGTGATTTCTGGGGGTTCTACCCCCGTCTTTCACCCAAGTTCGTGATCTCCAAGGCGGCGCGGACCTCGGCGACCAGGTGGTGCCGGCGGTCGACGTAGTCCCGCCAGGTGAACCGCAGCACCGTCCAGCCCGCGAGGACCAGGGCGTTCTGCCGGGCGTGGTCGGCCTCCCAGACCCGTCGCTCCAGGTGGATGCTGCCATCGAGCTCGATGGCGAGGCGGGCGGCTGGGTAGGCGAGGTCCAGGCGGTAGACCTGACCGTCGGCCTCGACCGGGTGCTGCAGCTCCGGCGTGGGGAGCCCGGCCGACGCCAGCACGGAGAGCACCAGCCGCTCGAAGGCACTGTCGCTCACCGCGGCTTCGCCGTAGTGGTCGTCGAGGATCTGGCGGAGCGTGCCGACGCCGTCGCGTCCCCGGCGGGCGTGGGCGACCAGCGTGTGGAGCAGGTCGTCCCACGTCGTCAGGCGGCGGCGCCGGGCGCTGTCGACGGCCAGCAGCACCTTGCGGTGACCGGTGACGCCCCCGAGGTCGAGCAGCGTCCGGGACACCGGCGTCACCGGGATCCCACGGACGACGGTCGCCGGTGCACGGTCGAGGTCGGTGCTGCGGTGGCACCGCACACCAGGGACCCGGTACCAGCGGGGCCGGGGGACGGTGAGCTCGATGATGCCCCGCCCGACGCCATCGAGCCCCCACAGCTCGGCGGCCGCCCGGTGCGACGCCACCGCCCCTTCGCCGGCCGAGAGGACGTGCGCCAGCAGCCGTGACTCCCAGGTCTCGGGGACGCCCGCGATCCGGACCACCCGCCGAGCCGCCCAGACCCACCGTCCTCGCCCGATGCGGTGGCGGAGGGCCTCGCGGGTGACACC
>DATCLV010000133.1:0-6108 GCA_036563745.1 Acidimicrobiales bacterium
AGCCGGTAGCGCACCCCGGGGGCGCCCTCCAGCGGCGCCCAGGGCAGGTGGGCGATGGCGGTCGGGTCGAGGAGCACGGCCGCCGCGGTCGTGGGTTCTGCGTCAGCCTTCATGCGGACATGGTCGCCACCGGACCGACGCCGTCGGCAGGGTCGATCGTCACCTCGCCCCGGGGTCGGGCGTCAATCCCCGGCCCCTCCCGGGCCCCCTCCCGGGCCCGCCCGTGGGCGGTCGACCGACCGCCGCGTCTCGTCATCCCTGCTCCGGGGCCATACCGTGGGTGTGATGGAACGCATCGGGTTGGAGCTGGAGAAGCCGCGACTGCGGGGCTGGCTGCACCGGGTCGCGTTCTTCGCCTCCCTACCGGCCGGGATCGCCCTGGTCGGCCTGGCGAGCGGCGCCGCCGCCCGGACCGCCGCCGCGCTGTTCGCGGTCACGCTCACCGGGCTGTTCGGTGTGAGCGCCTCCTACCACCGGGGCAACTGGTCGGAGCAGGCCCGCCGCGTCATGCGGCACCTCGACCACTCGATGATCTTCATCTTCATCGCCGGGTCGTACACCCCGATCACGCTGCTGGCGTTGCGACCGCCGTGGGCCGTCGCGCTGCTGGCGCTGGCGTGGACCGGCGCCGCCGCGGGCGTCGTCGTGACGGTCCTGCGCCTGGAGCGGTGGCGTGGCGTCGGGTTCGCCATGTACCTGGTGCTCGGCTGGCTCGCCGTCGTCGCCGCGCCGCAGCTGGTCCACTCGCTGTCACCGGCGGAGCTGGCGCTGCTGGTCACCGGCGGGATCCTCTACACCGTCGGCGCCGTCGTGCTGGCCAGCCGGTGGCCCGACCCCCGGCCGGACGTGTTCGGCTACCACGAGGTCTGGCACGCGTTCGTGGTCGGTGCCAGCGCCTGCCACTTCACCGTGGTGCTCCTGCTCGTCCGGCCCTGACCGCCGGTCAGCGGCGCCGGGCCGACCCGCCGGCGGCTTCCAGCTCGTCGAGCGCCCCACGGAGGGCGGCGGCGAAGGCGGCTCCGTCGACGATGGCGGCGTCGTGGTCGCCGTCGACCTCGTAGGCCGCCGCCCCCAGCGCCTCGGCGAGCACCCGCTGCTTGCGGGGCGGCACCAACCGGTCGGCGGTCGTGACGATCACGGCCGCGGGCGGACCGGCGGCGGCGAGGGTGGGCAGGTCGGGACGGGCGTCGAACCGCCGCAGGGCCCGGCCGGCGTCGAGGATGCCGGGCACGTCGCCGCGGCGGAGCTCCCCCGCCAGCCAGCTGCGGTGCGGGCGCAGCTCGGGCTGCCGGTCGACGGTCTCCCGCAGCAGCCGCTGCATGACCCCGGCACCCGCGCCCCGCCGCAGCGCCCCCTCCACCAGGTTCAGGCCCTGCCACAGCGCCTGGTCGCGGGGCTCGCTGCTGAACTCGGGAGCCGTGGCCGCCAGCACCAGGCCGCCGACCCGGTCCGGGTGCCGCCGCGCGAGCAGCAGGGCGATCGGGCCGCCCATCGAGTAGCCGACGGCCGTCACCCGGTCGATGCCCAGGGCGTCCAGCAGGGCCGCCGCGTCGTCGGCGCAGTCCTCCAGCGTGAAGGGCGCCTCGGAGCGGAGGCTGCGCCCGTGGTTGCGGTGGTCGAGCGCCACGACCCGCCGGGCGCCCAGCTCGCCGTAGACCGTGAACCAGTTGACGTCGGCCGTCACCGCCCAGCCGTGCAGCAGCAGGACAGCGGGCCGGTCACGGCCGTCGTCGCCGTCGTCGCCGTCGTCGCCGTCGTCGCGGACGAAGAGCTCGCCCCGTCCCTCGACCGGGACGACCCGCCCCGGGGGCAGCGGCGGCAGGACCAGCGGGCCGTCGTCGCTGTCGAGCGGGCGGAGGAAGCCCCGCAGCCGGTGCGCCTCGGCCCGGACCGTCGGGCTCGTCGCGGCGGCGCCCACGAGCCCCAGCGCCCCGGCCCCCAGTGCAGCGGCAACGGTCGCGGGTCGCACCCCGACGTTCTACCCCGGCGGCTCGTCGCTCCGGAGGAACCCGGTCAGCGACCTTCGACGCCGCCGCATGAACCAGGTCTGGTACGGGGACCTGGCCTGCCAGCCGGAGAGGGCTGCGCCTGCGAAGAACCACCGCCAAGAGGAGGTACCAGACCACACGGCACCGCCACCGCCCGCCGGGTCAGCCGGGTGGGATGACCGGGGGTGTGGGCTGCCTGGCCCGAGCCAGGTCGGCGACGACCTCGTCGTCGGTCGTCGGGGAGAAGTCGTCGTACCAGGCGCCGACCGCCTCG
Organism: Acidimicrobiales bacterium; assembly: GCA_036563745.1. Classification (GTDB taxonomy): domain Bacteria; phylum Actinomycetota; class Acidimicrobiia; order Acidimicrobiales; family VFJN01; genus DASXTK01. The sequence continues at coordinate 2,263 of DATCLV010000133.1, forward strand.
AACGGCTCGGGGGTGGCGACCGCGACGAGCTCGTCGGCGGCATCGCGCAGCACCGACTCCCAGCCGGCCGGGGCGACCGGGACCGCCAGGACGACCCGGGCGGCGCCCCGGTCGCGGGCGACCCGGCAGGCGACCCGGGCGGTCGACCCGGTGGCGATCCCGTCGTCGACGACCACGACCGTCCGCCCCGCCAGCGGCACCGCGGGCCGGCCCCGGCGGAGCCGCCGGAGGCGGTCCTCGAGGGTGGCCCGCTCCCGCGCCGCGATCCGGGCGAGCGCCACCGGGCTCACGCCGGCGCGGCGCACCACGTCGTCGTCGACCACGAGCGCGCCGCCCTCGCCGATGGCGCCCATCGCCAGCTCGGGCTGGAACGGCACGCCCAGCTTCCGCACGACCAGCACGTCCAGCGGGGCGTCGAGCGCCCGGGCCACCTCGAACGCCACCGGCACGCCGCCCCGGGGCAGCCCGACGACCACGGGGTCGCTCCCCCGCAGGCGCACCAGCCGGGCGGCCAGGCGGCGGCCGGCGTCACGTCGATCGGCGAACCGCATCGCGTCAACCTCCTCCCCGCCACCTACCCACCGCCCGGCCGGGCCGATCCGGCGGCCCGACCCGGCGACGGACCGGCGGGACCGGCGGGCGCGGCGCGCAGCCGGGCGGCGGCGTCGGCCGGGTCGACCGTGGCGACCCCGATGCCCGTGCCGAGCTCGAAGCCACCGGGCATCTCGCAGCGCGGCCAGACGTGGACGTGCCAGTGGAACCCGGCGGTCCCCGGCGGGGCGGAGTGCACGGCCAGGTTGTACGGCGCGTCGCCGGTCACCCGCCGCAGCCGCCGGAGCGCGTCCACCAGCGCCTCGGCGAGCCCGGGCAGCGCGGTGTCGGGCGTGTCCTCGAACCGCGACCGGTGCCGGGTCGGGGCCAGCAGCAGCTCGAACGCGGTCGACGGCGCCCACGGGCACCACACGGCCACCCCGTCGTGGTCACCGGTCGTCACGGCGAGGTCGCCCGGGTCCCGGATGGCCGTGCACAGCGGGCAGCCGCCCGGCGGCGAGGCGGCGACCTCCCGGGCGACCACCGGCGGCAACCGGTCGAGCGCCACCAGCTGGGCGTGCGGGTGCGCGAGCGACGCCCCGCCCGCCGGGCCGTGGTTGACGAACACCTGCGGGCACGGGCGCCCGGCGGCGACGTGGTGGCGGCAGCGGTCACGCAGGGTCGCCAGCACGTCGGCCACGTGCGGCGCCGGCAGCTGGGCCAGCGACCGGTGGTGGTCCCGGGACAGCACGACGACCTCGTGGGCCCCGGCGACGAGCGGGTACCGGTTCGGCACCACCCGCACCCGCCACTCGCGGCCCACCCGGGCGATCTCGGGCGGCGTGAGGTGCTCGTGCCCCGGGCAGAACGGGCACGGCCCGGCGGCTCCACCAGCGCCGTCCGGCCGCCGGGCCCGCTCGGGCGCCAGGATCGACGGGCGGCCGGTGAGCAGGTCGAACCGGAGCTCAGGCATCGGCCGGCTCGGCGCGGCGGAACCGCTCCGGGTCGCGGGCGAACTCGGCGGCGCACGAGCCCGAGCAGAACCAGTGGTCGCGGTCGTCGAGCTCGATGTGGCGGGCCGTGCGCGGGTCCCGCGGGTCGACCTGCATCCCGCACACCGGGTCCCGCAGCTCGCCGCCCACCCCGGCCCCGAGCGGCGGCACCGGCAGACCCGGCGCCCCGGTGAGCTGGGAGGACCACAGCCGCAGCTCGTCCGCGAGCAGCCGCGTCAGCAGGAACCGGTCGTGCACGAGCCGGTGCCCGGCCTCGCCCAGCCGGTACCGCCGCCCCGGGTCGCGGAGCAGCTCGACCAGCGCCGCGGCACACTCCTCGACCGACCCGACCAGGACGCCGCCGCAGCCGTCCTGCATCTGCAGCGGGATGCCACCCGCCCGCCCGGCCACCACCGGCGTGCGCTTCCACAGCGCCTCCGACACCACGAGGCCGAACCCCTCCCGCAGCGACTTCTGGACCACCACGTCCGACAGCCGCTGGAAGGCGTTGACCTCGATGTTCCCGACCCCGGTGAGGTTGGTGAACACGTGGATGCCCGGGTCGGCGTGGGCCTCGGCCTCGATGCGGCGGTAGAGGTCCCAGCCCTCGGGGTCGTCGAGCGCCATCGACCCCGCCAGCGCCAGCTGCAGCGCCGGCACCTCCGCGCGGGCCAGCCGGTACGCCTCGATGACCCCGAGCGGGTCCTTCCACGGGTCGAACCGCGCCACCTGGGTGACCAGTGGCCGGTCGGTCTCGACCCCGATCCACTCCAGCACCCGGCGGGCGACGTGCTCCGGCAGCTCGATGTTCTTCGGGCTCTCGGGGTCGATGGCGGGCGGGACGATCTCGACCGGGACCGGGAACCCGGGCGGCACGAAGCCGCCGAGCGTGAACACGGCGGCGTGGTACCGGTCGACGAACGGGCGCACGAAGTCCCACACCTCGGGTTCGGGCTCCGAGGTGTCGATGTGGCACCGCCACACCCAGCGGGCCCGCGACCCGTCCCGGAGCGCGGCGATCGCCAGCGGCTGCGGGTCGTGCACGACGACGATGTCGTAGTCGTCGACGAGGAGCCCCGCGTTGCGGGCCGAGTAGGCGAGGTAGGTCTCCTGCTCGGCGCGGGTCAGCGGCCCGGGCGCCCCCTGGAGGCCGTTGTGCATGCGCTTGGTCACCCGGAAGAAGGCCTCGTCGCCGGTGATGAGCTGCCAGTCGGCGTCCAGGCCCAGGTCCCGGAGCAGGGGGACCTCCGACCGGAGGATCTCCGCCACCCCGCCCCCGTAGGGCGTGGCGCTCAGGTGGAGGACCCGGGCGCCCCGCAGCGGCGCCGCCAGCTCCCGGAGCCGGGCGACCGCGCCCTCACCGGCGCTGGCGGCGTAGCTCGCGATCGTCTGCTGGCCGACGTCGACCTGCTGCAACACGACCTGCCTCCTCGCATCCGGGATCGCCGGCGGGCTCCGGCCGCACCGGTGCGTCGCCCCGGCGGACGACGATGCGGAGGCCCCGGCCGCGACCGTCGCCGCTGGCCGGCCACACCGCGGTGCCCGGGTGCCGGCGCACGAGCCGGGGCCGAGGGAGCGGCACCGGCTCGTCGTCGGTGCTCCACGCGGCGTTGGCCCGTTCGAGGACCTCGCTGGTCGGGGCCGGGGCCGGCGTCAGGGTGGGCATGGCGGGGTCTCCTCCGGTTCGCTCCGGTTCGCTCCGGTTCGGCTGGGAGCTGCCCCGTCCAGCCTGCGGGAGCGCCGGCCGCCGGGGCAGTGGGCGACGGTCCCTGCGGTCCGGGACCTTCGGCCCTGCACGGTTCGGGTGGCGCGGCGCCAGCGTGGGGTGGCGAAGCAGCCGGAAGGAGCCCCCGATGCACCCCGTGCCACCTGCGTGGTCCGGAGAGCCCGCAGCACCGGCGCCGTCGGCGCCGGTGGGCCCGACCGGGACCTGGTGCGACCTCTACGAGCTGACGATGGCGATGTCGTACCTCGACCACGGCATGGACGGCCGTGCGGTCTTCAGCCTGTTCGTGCGCGACCTCCCGCCCGACCGGGGCTACCTCGTGGTAGGCGGCGTCGACGACGCGGTCGACGCCATCTGCGCCCTGGGCTTCACCGACGACGACCTCTGCTACCTCCGGGACATCGGGTTCAGCTCGGCGGCCACCAACCACCTGGCCGGCGTGCGCTTCACCGGCGACGTGTGGGCGGTGCCGGAGGGCCGGATCGTCACCGCCGGCGAGCCGATCCTCGAGGTCCACGCCCCGATCGCCGAGGCCCAGCTCGTCGAGACGCTGGCCCTCAACCAGGTCACCTACCAGACCGCCGTCGCCACCAAGGC
>DATCLV010000503.1:0-7827 GCA_036563745.1 Acidimicrobiales bacterium
CCGTTCGGGCCGCCGGGGTCCCGCCTGTACCGGACCGGCGACCTCGTGGCCTGGCGGCCCGACGGGCAGCTCGACTTCGTCGGCCGCGCCGACGAGCAGCTCAAGGTCCGCGGCTTCCGCGTCGAGCCCGGCGAGGTCGAGGCCGTCCTGGCCCAGCACGACGGCGTGGCCCGGGCCGCGGTGGTGCTGCGGGAGGACCACCCCGGCACGCGCCTGCTGGTCGGCTACGCCGTGCCTGCCGACCCGGCGGACCCGCCCGACCCCGAGGAGCTGCGCGACCACGCGGCGCTCCTGCTCCCCGAGCACATGGTCCCGGCCGTGGTGGTGCTGGTCGACGACCTGCCCCGCACCGCCGGCGGCAAGCTCGACCGCCGCGCCCTGCCGGCCCCCGACCTGGTGGCCCGCACCGGTGGCGCCGCGCCCCGGACCGGGCGCGAGGCGCTGCTCGCCCGGCACGCCGCCGAGCTGCTGGGCCTGCCGTGGGTCGGCGTCGACGACGACCTGTTCCGCCTGGGTGCGGACAGCATCACCGCCATCCGGCTCGTCGGCCGGGCCCGGGAGGGCGGGCTGGCGCTCACCGCCCGCCAGGTGTTCACCGAGCGGACCGTGGCCGGGATGGCGGCGGCCGCGACCCCGGTGGCGGCCGCCGACCCGGCGGGCCCGGTCGGCGGCCCGCTCGTCGACCTCCACCCGGAGGAGCGGGCCGAGCTGGCGGGCGCGGTCGAGGTGCTGCCGCTGACGCCGCTCCAGCAGGGGCTGGTGTTCCTGGCCGCCGAGGGGGCGGCGTCGGGGCGCGGCGACGCCTACGTCGTACAGCACACGGTCGACCTCGTCGGCCCGCTGCACGGCCCGGCGCTCCGTGACGCGGCCGCGGCGCTGCTCGACCGCCACCCCAACCTGCGGGCCGGCTTCCGCACGACCGCGACCGGGCGGGTCGTCCAGGTGATCGGCCCGCCCGTCGCCCCGGGCTGGCGGGAGGTCGACCTCGACGGCCTCACCCCCGACGAGCAGGCGCGCCGGGCCGGGCTGCTGCTGGCCGACGAGCGTGACCGCCCGCTCCCGCTCGACGAGCCGCCGCTCCTGCGGCTGCTGCTCCTGCGCCTCGGCCCCGACCGGCACCGCCTGGCGCTGACCTGCCACCACATCCTGGCCGACGGCTGGTCCGGGCCGCTGATCCTCCGCGACCTCCTGGCGCTGGCCGCCGGGGACGACCTGCCCCCGGCCCCGGCGTGGACCGACCACCTGCGCTGGCTGGCCGGCCGCGACGGTGACGCGGCGCTGGCCGCCTGGCGGGACGCGCTGGCCGGCCTGGACGAGCCGACCCTCGTGGCCGCGGGCGCGCCGCCCGTCCCCGTCGACCGGGCCGACGTCGAGCTGCCGGCCGACGCGACCGCCGCGCTCGCCGCGGTGGCCCGCCGCTGCGGCGTCACGCCCAGCACGGTGGTGCAGGCGACGTGGGGCCTGCTGCTCGGCACGCTCACCGGATCCGACGACGTGGTGTTCGGCGCCACCGTGTCGGGCCGGTCGCCCGAGGTCCCGGGCGTCGAGGCGATGGTCGGCCTGTTCGTGAACACGGTGCCGGCCCGGGTGCGCTGGCGCCCGGGCGACCCGGTCGCGGACGTGCTGCGGGCGCTCCAGGACCGGAACGTGGCGCTCCTCGACCACCACCACGCCGGGCTGGCGGCGATCCAGCGGGCGGTCGGCCTCGGCGACCTGTTCGACACGCTGGTGGTGTTCGAGAACACGCCGGTGGTGGCCCCGGCCGGCGACCTCACCGTCGCCGAGGTGGCCGTGCACGACGGCACGCACTACCCGCTGTCGCTCGTCGTCGTGCCCGGCGAGCGGCTCCGCCTCCGCCTCGACCGGACGGTCGACCTGCCCGGCGGGCTGGGCGCCGCCGACCTGCTCGACCGGCTGGCGCGCCTGCTGGCCTCCGTCGTCGAGGACCCCGACCGGCCGGTGGCGGCGCTGTCGCTGCTCGACGCGGGGGAGCGGGCCACGGTGGTCGACGGCTGGAACGCCACCTCCCACCCCGTCCCGGGCGGGACGCTGGCCGATCGGCTGGCCGCGGCGATCGCCGCCCGGCCCGACGGTGTCGCCGTGGTCGCCCCCGGTGACGGCGCCACGCTCACCTACGCCGAGCTGGGCCGGCGGGCCGCGGCGGTGGCGGCCGGCCTGGCCGCCCGCGGCGTCGGGCCCGAGTCGATCGTGGCCGTCGACCTGCCCCGTGGCGTCGACCTCGTGGTGGCGCTGGCCGGCACGCTGCAGGCGGGTGCCGCCTACCTGCCCCTCGACCCGGACCTCCCGGCCGCCCGGCGCGACGGGATGGTCGCCGACTCGGGGTGCGCGCTGGTGCTCGACGCCGCGACGCTGCCCGTGGCCGAGGCGGCGGGGGAGGGGGCTGTCGTCGGTGCGCCGGCCGGCGCACCGCTCCCGGAGGGCGCCGCCTACGTCATCTACACCTCCGGCTCCACCGGTGCCCCGAAGGGTGCGGTCGTGGCGCACCGGGCGATCGTCAACCGGCTGGCCTGGATGCAGGCCACGTTCCCGATCGGGCCCGGCGACCGGGTGCTGCAGAAGACCCCGATCGGCTTCGACGTGTCGGTGTGGGAGCTGTTCTGGCCGCTGTGCGAGGGCGCCACCCTGGTGCTGGCGGCGCCCGACGGCCACCGCGACCCCGTCCACCTGGCCGGCCTCGTGCGGGACGAGCGGATCTCGGTGCTGCACTTCGTCCCGTCGATGCTCGACGCGTTCCTGCGCGACGAGACGGTCGCCGAGGACCCGTCGTGGGCGGCGGGCCTGCACGCCGTCATGACCAGCGGCGAGGCGCTGCCCCCGGCGGTCGCCCGGCGCTGGCACGACCTCACCGGCGGCGTGCCGCTCCACAACCTGTACGGGCCCACCGAGGCGGCGGTCGACGTCACCTGGTGGCCGTGGTCGCCCGACGACGCGGGCGCCACCGTGCCGATCGGCCGGCCGGTCTGGAACACCGGCACGCTCGTCCTCGACCACCACCTCCAGCCGGTGCCACCCGGTGTGCCCGGCGAGCTGTACCTCACCGGCGTCCAGCTCGCCCGCGGCTACCTGGGTCGGCCGGGCCTCACCGCCGAGCGGTTCGTCGCCTCGCCGTTCGGGCCGCCCGGGTGCCGCATGTACCGCACCGGCGACCGGGTGCGGTGGCGGGCCGACGGCGTGCTCGAGTACCTCGGCCGCACCGACCACCAGGTGAAGCTGCGCGGCAACCGCATCGAGCTGGGGGAGGTCGAGGTGGCGCTGGTGGCGCTCGACGGGGTCGGGCGGGCGGTGGCGGTGGTCCGCCACGACGAGGGCACCGCACCCCGGCTCGTCGCCTACGTGGTGCCCGACGCCGGTGCCCCCGCCTCGGGCCCCGGTGCCGTCGATCCCGACGCCCTGCGGGCACGGCTGGTCGAGCGGCTGCCGGCGGCGATGGTCCCGTCCGCGGTGGTCGTGCTCCCCGAGCTGCCGGTCACCCCCAACGGGAAGGTCGACCGGCGGGCGCTGCCCGCACCGACCGTCGACCGGTCCGCGGCGGGTGCCGCGGGCCCGGCGGGCGGGACCGGTGGGGCCACGGCGCTGCTGTGCCGCCTCTACGCCGAGGTCCTGGGCCTCGACGCCGTCGCCCCCGACGAGGACTTCTTCGCCCTCGGCGGCGACAGCATCTCGTCGATCACGTTGGCCGGGCGGGCGCGCCGGCGGGGGCTCCCGCTCACGCCCCGCGACGTCTTCACCCACCCGACCCCCGCGGCGCTGGCGGCGCACGTCGCCCCGGCGGAGCGGGCCACGCCGACCGTCGACCCGGTGGGCCCGCTGCCCGTGCCGCCGTCGTTCCACGGCGTCGACGGGACCGCCTCGATCGAGGTGCCGGTGCCGGTGGGCGTGCGCGCCGCCCGGGTGGAGGCCGCCGTGCAGGCGCTGGTCGACCGGCACGACGTGCTGCGGCTCCGGCGCACGACCCCGGACGACCTGCCGCCGGCGCTGGAGGTGACCGGCCCCGGGCCCCGCGCCGACCTGGTGCGCCGGATCGACGTCGCCGACCTCGGCCCCGCGGTGCGGGAGGCCGTGGCGGCGGCCGAGCGCGACGCGGCCGCGGCGCGGGTCGACCTGGCGGCCGGCACGGTCGTGCAGGCGGTGTGGTGCGACGCCGGGCCCGGCGCCGAAGGGACGCTGGTGCTGGTGGCGCACGCCCTCGTCGACGACCCGACGTCGTGGGGGCTGCTGCGCCGCGACCTCTCGACGATGTGGGCGGGCGAGTCGCCGGCGGGATCGGCCGAGGTGTCGCTGCGGGCCTGGGCGCTCGGCCTCGCCGACGAGGCGCGCTCGCCGGCCCGGCTGGCCGAGCTGCCCCACTGGACCGCCACGATCGGCCCGGCGTCGGACGGGCACCCCGACGCCCGGGCCGGCGCCGACGCCCGGCCGGGTGACGTCACCGTCGAGATCGCCGTGCCCCCGGCGGCCGAGGCCGTCGCCGCGGCGGTCCACGGCACGGTCGAGGACGTGCTGCTCGCCGCGCTCCACTCCGCAATCACCGGCGGCACCGGGGCGCTGGTCGTCGACGTCGCACGCCCCGGCCACCGGCCCGCCGGCCTCGCCGGTCGCGTCGCCACCACGCACCCCGTCCGCCTCGACCCGGGCGGCGCCTCCGGCGTCGCCGCGCTGCAGGCGATCAAGGAGCAGCGGGCCGCGACCCCCGGCGACGGCGCCGGCTTCGGCCTGCTCCGCCACCTCCACCCGACCGCCGCGCCCCTCCTCGCCGGGCACCGGGCCGACGTGGCGCTGGTGGTCGGCGGCGACGGCACCGCCCGCGCGACCGGCCCGCGCCTGGCCAGGGTCGACGCCACGGACGACGACACGGTCGCCGACCGCTGGCTCGCCGCCGTCGACGCCCTCGCCGCCGAGGTCGCCGCCGGCGCCGGCGGCCTCACCCCCTCCGACGTGCCGCTCACCGGGCTCGACCAGGCCGCCATCGCCGCCGTCGAGCAGGCGTTCGCCGAACCCGTCGAGGACATCTGGCCCCTGTCGCCCCTCCAGGAGGGCCTCTACTTCCACGCCTCGTTCGACGCCGCGGCGCTCGACGTCTACACGGTCACCGATCACTTCGACCTGGGCCGCGCCGTCGACGTCGACCGGCTCCGGTGGGCGCTCGCCGAGCTGCTGCACCGCACCCCGACGCTGCGGGCCGCGTTCCTCGGCGACGGGCTGCCCCGCCCGGTCCAGGCCATCGTCGGCGTCGACGAGGCCCCGCTCGACGTGGTCGACCTCACCGGCCTGGCCGCCGACCCCGCCGCCCGGGAGCGGCGCCTCGCCGAGCTGCTCGTCGCCGAGCGGTCCCGTCGCTTCGACCTCACCCGCCCGCCGCTCCTGCACGTCACCGTCGTCGTGCTCGGCCCCGAGCGCTGCCGGCTCATGGTGTCGCGGCACCTGCTGCTGTGGGACGGCTGGTCCGGGCAGCTCGTGTTCGGCGACCTCTTCCGCCTCTACGAAGGCGGCGAGCCGACCCGGCCCGCCGGCACCTACGCCGACTACCTGGCCTGGCTGGCCGAGCAGGACGACGAGGCCGACCGGGCCGCGTGGCGGGCCGCGCTCGCCGGCCTGGAGGAGCCCACGCTCCTCGCCCCCGGGCCGACCGCGCGCACGCCGGTGCTGCCCGAGACCAGCGTCGAGGAGCTCGACGAGGACCTCAGCGCCCGCATCCTCGCCGTCGCCCGCGAGCACGGGCTCACGCTCAGCTCGGTGCTGAGCGGTGCCTGGGGCGTCGTGCTGAGCGGCCTGGTCGGGGCCCGGGACGTCACGTTCGGGCTCACCGTGTCGGGCCGGCCTGCCGAGGTCCCCGACGTCGAGGGCATCGTCGGCCTCTTCCTCAACACGGTCCCCGCCCGGGTGCGGGTCGACCCCGCCGACCCCGTCCTCGAGGTGCTCCGCCGCACGCAGGACCACCGCACGTCGGTCCTGGCCCACGAGCACCTGGGCCTCGGCGTCATCCAGCACGAGGCCGGGCTCGGCCCGCTCTTCGACACCCTCTACGTGCTGCAGAACTTCGACGGCCAGGGCGAGATGGGCGACGACCTCGACGCCTTCCTGGCCGAGCACCGGATCGAGGGGTTCGGCACCACCGACGCCACCCACTACGCCGTCACGCTGGTCGTCCGACCCGGCCCCCGGCTGCGGCTCCTGCTCGTGCACCGGCCCGACCTGGTGGGCGCACCGCTGGTCGACACCATCCGTCGCCGCTACGTGCGGGCGCTCGAGCAGATCGCCCGCGACCCGGCGACGCCGGTGGCCGCCCTCGACCTCGTCGACCCGCAGGAGCGGGCCGGGCTGGCCGCCGAGTGGGCGTCGTCGGCCCGCGACGTGCCGCCGGTGACGATCGCCGAGCTGCTGGAGGAGCAGGCCGCCCGCACCCCCGACGACGTGGCGCTCGTCTGCCACGACGAGCGCTGGACCTACCGGCAGCTCGACGAGCGGGTCAACCGGATCGCCCGCCTGCTGCTGGCCCGGGGCGCAGGCCCCGAGCGGGTCGTGGCGCTCGACCTGCCCCGGTCGCTCGACATGGTGGCCGCGCTGTTCGCCGTGCTCCGGGTGGGTGCCGCCTACCTGCCGCTGGAGGCCGACCTGCCCGACGACCGGCGGGCGTTCATGCTGGCCGACGCCGACCCCGTGTGCGTGCTCACGCCCGAGGCGCTCGCCGACCCGGCGGTCGCCGCGCTCGACGCCGGGCCGCTGACGTCCCACGAGCGGGCACCGTTCGCCCCCGACCGGCCCGAGCGGATGGCGCACCCCGCCTACGTGATCTACACGTCGGGCTCCACCGGCGAGCCGAAGGGCGTGGTCACGCCCTACCACGGGCTCACCAACATGCTCCTCAACCACCGGGAGCACATCTTCGACCCGGTGGTGCGGGCCGCCGGGCGGCGGCTGCGGGTCGCCCACACCGTGTCGTTCGCCTTCGACATGTCGTGGGAGGAGCTGCTGTGGCTCGTGCAGGGCCACGAGGTCCACATCGCCGACGAGCAGTTGCGCCGCGAGGCCGACGCCCTCGTGGCCTACGGCGACGAGCACGCCATCGACGTCGTCAACGTCACCCCCACCTACGCCCAGGAGCTGATCGAGCACGGCCTGCTGGAGGGGCACGTCCCGCCGCTGGTGCTGCTCGGCGGCGAAGCGGTGCCCGAGGCCGTGTGGTCCCGGCTCCACGCCGCCGAGGGGGTGCTTGGCTACAACCTCTACGGGCCGACCGAGTACACGATCAACACGCTCGGCGGCGGCACCGACGACAGCGCCACGCCGATCGTCGGCTGGCCGATCTGGAACACCCGGGCCTACGTGCTCGACCCGGCGCTGCGGCCGGTGCCCTCCGGGCTGCCGGGCGAGCTCTACATCAGCGGCATCGGCCTGGCCCGCGGCTACCTGCGCCGGCCGGGGCTGACCGCCTCCCGGTTCGTCGCCGACCCGTTCGCCCCGACCCCGGGCGCCCGCATGTACCGGACCGGCGACCTGGTGCGGCAGCGGCCCGACGGGTCGTTCGAGTTCCTGGGCCGCACCGACGACCAGGTGAAGATCCGCGGGCACCGGGTCGAGCCCGGCGAGGTGGCGTCGGTGCTGCTCGACCACCCGGACGTGGCCTCGGCCGCGGTGGTGGCGGGCGAGTCGGCGGTGCCGGGGGTCAAGCGGCTGGTGGCGTACGTCGTGCCGGGGACCACCTGCGGGGCGGGGGCGTCGGGTGGCGCCGGCGGGCTCGACGGCGCGGTCGCCGGGGTGGTCGACGAGGACGTCGAGGCCCAGCTCGACGAGTGGCGGCAGGTCTACGAC
>DATCLV010000146.1:0-2721 GCA_036563745.1 Acidimicrobiales bacterium
CCGTCGGGCTGCCGTCCCACCTGCTGTCGACCGAGGCGCACCCCGACACCGTCACCCAGCTGCCGCCGCTGCCCCCGCTGCCGGCGCACCCCGGCGCCCCGGGCCCGGGTGCCGAGCCCGAGCTGCCGACGACCGCCGAGGAGCCGGCGATGCCGCTGCCGCCGGCGCTCCCGCTCGAGCCGCTGCCCGCGCTGGCCCCGCTCCCGCCGCTGCCCGACGACGACGCCGACCTCGAGGACGAGCCGGCGGCATCGGGGTCGGGGACGGGGACGGGGGCCCGGTCGCAGGCCGAGGTGCCGACGGCGGAGATGGTGGAGATCGACCTGGCCGACGACGACGGCTACGGCGAGCCGTCGGGGCCCGTCGCCCTGCAGCTCCCGCCGCGGGGCCGCCGGAAGCGGGCGCTGCCGTCGAACCGGCTCCCGGTGCCGCCGTCGACCCAGGAGCTGTCGCTGAGCGACGAGTCCGACACCGCGTCGTAGGCGTCGGGTCGTCGCTCCCCTCCCAAATTGCGTTGATCAGGCCGACATGTGCGGCTTTCCGGACGCAATTTGGGATGTGGGACGTGGTCAGGGGTCGTCGCCGAGGTGCCGGTCGATGAAGGCGAACAGCTCCTCGTCGTCGGCCTCCAGGAGGCGGTCGGCGACCTGGCGGCTCGGGTCGTCCTCGGCCGGCGTGCCGTCGCCGAGGCGGGACAGGAGGCGGCGCAGCTCGTGGCGGACCCGGTCGCGGTCGCCCGCCTCGACCCCTTCGGCCAGCGCCGCCGCCACCTGGCCCAGGTGGTCGAGCACGGTGTCGGTGGCGGTGCGGGGCGCCCGGCCGGGAACCAGGCGGCGGGCGACCTCGGCGGCCAGCGCGGCCGGGGTCGGGTAGTCGAACACCGACGTGGCCGGCAGCCGCAGCCCGGTGAGCGCGGTCAGGCGGTTGCGCAGCTCGACGGCGGTCACCGAGTCGAAGCCCAGCTCCTTGAACGCCCGGTCGGCGTCGACGTCGTTCGGGCCCGCGTAGCCGAGGATGCCGGCGACCTCGAGCCGCACCAGGTCGACGACGGCCTGGTGGGCGTCGGCCTCCGACATGCCGACGAGGCGGCGGACCAGCGCGGCACCGGCCGGGTCGCCGCCGCTCGGCTCGCCCGCACCGCCCGGGCCACCGGCGCGGCCGTCGGGCGGGCGCAGCGCCAGCGCGGCCTCGGGCACGCCCTCCAGCAGCGGTCGGCGGCGGGCCGCGGCGAAGGCCGGGGCGAACCGGTCCCAGTCGATGTCGGCCACGGTGAGGGCCGCCTCGTGGTGGGTGAGGGCCTCGACCAGCGCCCGGGTCGCCCGCTCGGGCGGCATCTCCCGGACGCCGAGGCGGCGGAGCTGCTCGCCGGTGGCGCCCGCGGCCATCCCGCTGCCGGCCCACGGGCCCCACGCCACCGACGTGGCGGGCCGTCCCGCGGCCCGGCGCTGCTCGACGAGGGCGTCGGCCGCGGCGTTGGCCGCCGCGTAGGCGCCCTGGTTGCCGCCGCCCCAGACGGCCGCGCCCGACGAGAAGACCACGAACCGCTCCAGCTCCGGCCACCGCGCCTCGGCGAGCTCGTGCAGGTGGCGGGCGCCGCCGGCCTTGGCGGCCGCCGCGGCGGCGAGGTCGGCGGGTGCCAGGTCGACGAGCGGCCGGTCCTCCCCCACCCCGGCGGCGTGGACGACCACCCGCACCGGCGGCAGCGGGGTGCGGGTGGCGCGGTCGCGGCTCCCGGCGTCGCCCAGCAGGTTCGTGAGGGCGGTGGCGAGGGCGTCCCGGTCGGCGACGTCGGCCCGGAGGAACGTCACCCCCGCGCCCGCCGCCTCGAGGTCGGCCCGCAGCCGGACGGCGCCCGGGGCCTCGGCGCCCCGCCGGCTCACCAGCACCACGTGCTCGGCGCCGTTGGCCGCCAGCCACCGGGCCACGTGGGCGCCCAGCGCCCCGGTGCCGCCGGTGACGATCGCGGTGCCGCTCGGCACCCAGGTCGTGGCGTCGCCGGCGGCGTCGGTGGCGCCGGCGGCGTCGGTGGCGTCGGCGGCGCCGGCGGGCCCGATGGGCGGGGTCGGCTCGGCGGCCCGCACCAGCCGCCGGACCAGCCGGCGGCCCGTGCGGACGGCGACCTGGTCCTCGCCGTCGCCGGCGGTCAGCGCCTCGACGAGAGCCCGGGCGGCCACGCCGTCGAGCCGCTCGGGCAGGTCCACCAGGCCGCCCCACAGGTCCGGGTGCTCCAGGCCGGCGACGCGGCCCAGGCCCCACACCGCGGCCTGCTCCGGCCGGGTGACGGGATCGGAGGTGCCGGTGCCGACCGCGCCCCGGGTGACGCACCACAGGGTCGGCGGGCGGGGGTGCGCGGCCAGCGCCTGGACCAGCCGCAGCGTGGCGGCGAGCCCGGCCGTGACCGGACCGGCTGGTGTGGCCGCGGGGGTCGTGTCGGTGGCGAGCAGCGAGAGGACCCCCGCGGGCGGGTCGTCCAACAGCTCGCCGGACAGCGACTCGGTGGTGACGACCTCGGCCCCGGCGCTCCGCAGCACGTCGGCGCACCAGGCGGCGACCAGGGCGTCGGCGCCGGGCGAGGTGAGGACCAGCCAGCGGCCGTCCAGGTGGGGCCCGGAGGGGTCGGTGGTCCCGGGTGTGGGCTCGGTCCGGGCGGCGTCGGCCGCGACCCAGTCGACCCGGTAGCGCCACTCGGCCACCGGCGGCGCCGGGGGTGTGGGCCAGTAG
>DATCLV010000149.1:0-6224 GCA_036563745.1 Acidimicrobiales bacterium
ACTACGGCCAGGAGCTGGGCCTCTACGGCAACCTGCTGGTCGTCCCCACCGACCCCGGCTACTGGCCGCCGGCCCACCGCGAGCTGCTGCTCACGCTCGACGACGTGCTGCTGGAGGACGGCCGCATCGCCCCCTTCGACCCGGCCGGGCCGACGCACGCGGCGATGGGCCGCTACGGCGACGTGTTCCTGGTGGCGGGGGAGACCGACCCCGTGCTCACCGCCCGGCCCCACGAGGTGGTCCGCCTCCACCTGACCAACACCGCCAACACCCGGGTGTTCGACGTCGCCCTGCCCGGCGCGGAGCTGAAGCTGGTGGGCGGCGACAGCGGCCGCGTCGAGCACGAGGCGCTGGTCGACCACGTGGTCGTCGCCCCGTCGGAGCGGGTGGTGGTCGACGCCCGGTTCGGCGGGCCCGGGGAGCTGGCGCTGGAGCACCGCACACCCGGTCGGACCCACCGCCTCGCCACCGTCCGGGTGGCCGGCGACCCCGCCGACCGCCTGCCGGGTGAGGCCTTCCGGGTGTGCCGCACGAACCCCGAGATGGCGCGGCAGCGGCAGCGGATCGAGCCGCACCTGATCACGCCGCCGGACAAGGTGCTCGCCTTCCTCGCCGAGCTGGACGACGCCGGCGACCACCGGCACCACGGTCACGAGTCCGGGCACCACGGTCACGGGCACCACCCCCACCACGGCCACGCCGCCGCCGGCGACGGCATCGAGTGGGAGGACCACATGGTCGAGGCCAACCGCCGCACCACCCCCGCCAACACCCGCTGGCTGCTGGTCGACCGGGCCACCGGGGCGGTCAACGACGCCATCGACTGGCGGTTCCGGGAGGGCGACCAGGTGAAGATCCGGCTGGTCAACGAGCTGGCCGGCGACCACCCGATGCACCACCCGTTCCACGTCCACGGCGCCGGGCGGTTCCTGGTGCTGAGCCGGGACGGCACCCCCGAGCCCAACCTGGTCTGGAAGGACACCGTGCTGGTCCGCACCGGCGAGACCGTCGACCTCCTCCTCGACGTCACCAACCCCGGCCGGTGGATGGCCCACTGCCACATCGCCGAGCACCACGAGACGGGGATGATGCTGACCTTCACCGTCGACCCCGCCCGGCCCGGCCGCCGCTGAGCGGACGTTCGCACGCACCGAGCGCCCGAGCCCGAGAGAACCCGGAGGACGACGATGCTCACCCGCCTCGCCCGGTCCGTCGTGCGCCGCCCCCGGCTCGTGCTGGCCGGCAGCGCCCTGTTCGTGGTCGTCGCCGCGGTCCTCGGGGCCGGGGCGTTCGGCGTGCTGGAGGAAGGGGGCTTCGAGGACCCGGGCGCCGAGAGCACCCGGGCCGCCGACGTCCTCGAGGAGCGGTTCGACGACGGCGGTGCCCCCAGCCTGGTGCTGCTGGCCCGGTCGACCACCGGCGACGTCGACGACCCCGAGGCCGTCGCCGACGGCACGGCGCTCACCGAGGCCCTGGCGGCGGCCGACGACGTGGCCGACGTCGAGTCCTACTGGTCGTTGGGCGGCGCCCCGCCGCTGCGGAGCGCCGAGGGCGACGAGGCGCTGGTGCTGGCCCGCATCGTCGGCGACGACGAGCACGAGGTGGTCGCCGACCTCCGCGACGAGCTGGGCGGCCGCCACGGGGTGCTGGAGGTGCGCCTCGGCGGGGCCGACGCCGTGGGGCAGGAGGTGACCGACAGCGTCGCGTCGTCGCTGGCGCGGGCCGAGCTGATCGCCGTCCCCATCACGCTGGTGCTGCTCCTGTTCGTGTTCCGCAGCGTGCGGGCGGCGAGCCTGCCCCTGCTGATCGGCCTCATGGCGATCATGGGGACGCTGCTCGTCCTGTTCCTGCTCGGGTCGGTGACCGACGTGGCGGTGTACGCCATCAACCTCACCACCGCGCTCGGGCTGGGCCTGGCCATCGACTACTCGCTGTTCATCGTCTCCCGGTACCGGGAGGAGCTCGCCCGCGGCCTCGACGTCGAGGAGGCGGTGGTGCGGTCGATCGGCACGGCCGGGCGCACGGTGGCGATCAGCGCGTTCACCGTGGCGGTGTCGCTGTCGGCACTGCTGATCTTCCCGCTCTACTTCCTGCGGACCTTCGCCTACGCGGGGATCGCCGTGGTGCTGCTGGCGATGGTGGCCGCGATGGTGACGCTGCCGGCGCTGCTGGCGGTGATGGGCCGGCGCATCGAGCCCCGACGCGGCCGGCGCCGGCGGGTCGACGACGCCGGCGCGACCGGGTCGGCCGACGCTGCGGATCCCGAGGGCCGGGTCGGCGACGACGCCGAGGCCGAGGCCGCCGGGTTCTGGCACCGGGTGGCGGTCACCGTGATGCGGCGACCGCTGCCGATCGCGCTCGCCGCCACGCTGGTCCTCCTGCTGCTGGGCGCGCCGTTCCTGCGGCTGTCGGTGGGCCTGCCCGACGAGCGGGTGCTGCCCGAGTCGTCGGAGGCACGGCAGGTGACCGAGCGGCTCCAGGCGGCGTTCCCCGGCGACACCGCCGCGGCGTTCCCGGTGGTGGTCGAGTCGGCCGACGGCGACGTCGACCTCGACGCCCTCGACGACTACGCCCGGCGGCTCTCGCAGGTCGACGGCGTGGCCCGGGTGGTCGGGCCCGGCGGCGGCTACGCGGCCGGGACGCCGGTCGCCGCCGGCGGGTCCCCCGACGCGCCGGACACTCCCGCCGAACCCGCCGACCCCGCCGACCCCGACCGCTGGCGCCGCGGTGGCACCGCGTGGCTGGAGGTCGTGCCCGCCATCGAGGTGCAGTCGGGCGAGGGCGAGCGGCTGGTCGACGACATCCGGGGCCTCGATGCCGGCTCCGGCCGCACCACGCTGGTGGGCGGCAGCGCGGCCCAGCTGGTCGACACCAAGGACGCCCTGCTCCGCCTCCTGCCGTGGGCGCTGGCGATCATCGCCGTCACCACCCTCGTGCTCCTGTTCCTGATGACCGGCAGCGTCCTCATCCCGGTGAAGGCCCTGGTGCTCAACCTGCTCAGCCTCACCGCCACGTTCGGGGCGATGGTGTGGGTGTTCCAGGACGGGCACCTGTCCGGGCTGCTCGACTTCACCGCCACCGGCCGCATCGACACGTCGATGCCGATCCTGATGTTCTGCATCGCCTTCGGCCTCTCGATGGACTACGAGGTGTTCCTCCTCTCCCGCATCAAGGAGGAGCACGACCGCACCGGCGACAACACCGCCTCGGTCGCCCTGGGCCTCGAGCGGACCGGCCGGATCGTCAGCGCGGCGGCCGCCCTGCTGGCCATCACGTTCCTGGCGTTCGGGACCGCGGACGTGAGCTTCCTCAAGCTGTTCGGCGTGGGCCTGGCGCTGGCGGTGCTGATGGACGCCACCGTGATCCGGGGCCTGCTCGTGCCCGCCTTCATGCGCCTGGCCGGCCCCGCCAACTGGTGGGCGCCGCCCGCGCTCCGGCGCTTCCACGAGCGGTTCGGCGTGTCGGAGGGACCGCCGGGCGACGACCTCGGAACGTGAGCGTGACCACACGCGGTCATCGTCGTATTCTGTCGACCGGCGAGGGTGCGTTGCCGTCCTACCGCCTCGGACGGGAGCCGCCCTCGCCTTCTGTTTGTCCTGTGCGAGGGTGCGGGGGTGGTCGTGACGCCGATGTTCCCGCTGGGCACCGTGCTCGTCCCGGGCATGCCGCTCCCGCTGCACGTCTTCGAGCCCCGCTACCGGGCGATGCTCCGCGACTGCCTGGCCGGCGACCGGACGTTCGGGGTGGTGCTGATCGAGCGCGGCTCCGAGGTGGGCGGCGGCGACGTCCGCACCGACGTCGGGACCCGGGCGCGCATCGTCGAGGCCGAGGAGCTGCCCGACGGCCGGTGGGCGGTGGTGGCGCTGGGCGTCGAGCGCATCCGGGTCGACCGCTGGCTGCCCGACGACCCCTACCCCCGGGCCGAGGTGACGGCCTGGCCCGACGACCCCGCCACCGGGCCCGCGGAGGATCCCCGGCCGGCGATCACCGCGCAGCTGCGGCGGGCCGGGGCGCTGGTGCGGGAGCTGGGTCATCCGGGCGCGCCGCTCGACCTCGAGCTCGACGGCGACCCGGTGGTCGACAGCTACCAGGCGATGCTGGCGGCCCCGCTCGGGCCCGCCGACCGCCACCAGCTGCTGGCGGCGGCGACGCTGGCCGAGCGCTGGTCGCTGCTGCGCGACCGGCTCACCGAGCAGATCGAGCTGCTGGAGGCCCGCCTGTCCTTCGGCGGCTGACCCGGCGGCAGGCGACCGGCCGGACGGCCCGACCCGCTCGGCTCCTCAGGGCTTGCGGGCCAGGCCGGCGTAGATCGGGGTCGGCCGGTCGGGCGGCGCCGACGGGTTGAGCGACGTCGGGGACTCGGGCTCGCCCGGCTGGCACCGGTCGATCTGGACGAGCCCCGGTTCCACCATCACCAGGCCGTCGAAGAACCGCTGGATCGCCGCCTTGTCCCGTGGGGTCCACAGGTCGCGGAGCGCCTGGGAGAGGAGGGACGACGCCTCGGCCATCCCCTGCGCCCGGAAGTCGTGGCTGGAGTGGGCGACCGCCAGGTAGCTGCCGGGCACGACCTCCTCCAGCAGCTTGGACAGCAGCCCGTAGGGGTCGTGGTCGTCCGGGTAGAAGACGAGCGTGGTGGGCAGCACCACGGCGACGGGCCGCCGCAGGTCGAGCGTCTCGGCCGCCTGCTCGAGGATCGCCTGCGGGTCGTGCAGCGACCCGTGGACGTAGCCCGTGGTGCCCTCGGGGGCGCCGGCCATCAGGTCGTGGGCGCGGGCGAGGACGATCGGGTCGTTGCTCACGTAGACGATGCGGGCGTCGGGCGCGGCCTGCTGGGCCGTCTCGTGCACGCTGCGGGTGGTCGGGACCGACACGCCGATGTGCAGGAACTGCCGGATGCCGGGCTCGCCGGTGAGGTAGCGGAGGCAGCGCCCGACGAAGCTGCCCACCGACTTCACGACCGCCTTGGCGGTGTCGATGCCGCCGGGCAGCGCCTCGCTCATCTTCTCGGCGAGCTCCCGGTCGACGGCGAAGTTGGCGTCGCCGCCGGCGAGGTAGTTCTGCAGCCGGGCGGGGTGGGGGACGTCGAACTCGATCGCGAACGGATCGCGGGGGCGACCGAGCTCGGGATCCTGGGGTTTCGACGGTCCTGTCACACGCCGCGCCTTCCTGGCACCTCGAAAAGTTGGGCCAGTGTAGGTAGCCGGCGCTCTTACGGCCGGTTGCTTGCGCGGTGAACCAACGCGGGTTAGAACACCGGTTGGTTATGGAACTGATCGGTTATCCAACCGCCGGGAGGGCGCACCGATGACCACCGCCGCCCGCACGGCTGCCGCCGAGGACGACGCCGACCAGCTCGACCGCACGTTCGCGGCGCTGTCCGACCGCACCCGGCGCGCCATCCTCCGGCGCCTCGCCGCCGGCGAGGCGACCGTCACCGAGCTGGCCGCGCCCCTCCCGATGAGCCAGCCCGCCGTGTCGAAGCACCTCAAGGTGCTGGAGGAGGCCGGCCTCGTCACCCGCCGGCGCGACGCCCAGCGCCGCCCCTGCCGACTCGAGGCCCGCCCTCTCCGCGACGCCGCGGCCTGGCTGGCCGGGTACCGCGACCACTGGGAGGGCAGCTACCGCCGTCTCGACCGCCTGCTCAACCAGCTGCTGGCCGAGGAGGACCGGGGCCGGGCCCGGATCGGGGGCCGGCGGCGCCGCGGCGCCCGGAGAGGCGCCGACGCCGACGCCGGCGGGACGGACGGCTCGTGAGCGGCGACAACGTCGACGCCGGCCTGGTCGTCACGACGCCCACCGACACCCGGATCGTCATGACCCGCCGGTTCGCCGCGCCCCGGCGGCTGGTGTTCGCCGCGCTCACCGAGCCCGACCTGCTCCGCCGCTGGCTCGGCGCCGACGGCTGGCACCTGATCGAGGCCGACGTCGACCTGCGGGTGGGCGGCAGATGGCGCTTCGTGTCACGCGGCCCCGGCGGCGCGCTGCTGGGCCACGGCGGCGAGTACCGCGTGGTCGACCCGCCCGCCCGGCTCGTCTACACGGAGCGCTACGACGACCGGTGGGTCGCCGGCGAGGCGCTGGTCGAGGCGGCGCTCACCGAGGTCGACGAGGGCCGCGCCACCGTCCTCACCACCACGCTGACCTACCCGTCCCGCGAGCTGCGGGACCACGTGCTCCGCAGCCCCATGGCCCGCGGTGTCGGCGAGGGCCACCGCCGACTCGAC
>DATCLV010000154.1:0-9082 GCA_036563745.1 Acidimicrobiales bacterium
CCGCCACGACGGCGCCACCGCCCTCGCCTCGGCGATGCACCAGTACAACACGCTCGCCCAGGTCTTCCGGTGGCGCAACGGCGCCCCCGACGCCGAGGGCGTCCTCCGGCGCATCGCGGAGGAGGGCATCGTCATCGCCACCAGCGGCGGCTCCGACTGGCTGTGGCCCACCACGGTGGCCACCCCCACCGAGGACGGCAGCGCCTTCCGCGTCAGCGGCCGCAAGGTCTTCTGCAGCCAGGCGCCCGGCGCCACCGTGCTCGCCACCTCGGCCGTCGTCGGCGAGCCCGGCGCCGGCGGCGAGGTCCTGCACTTCTCCGTGCCGTTCGGCGCCGACGGCGTCCGCATCGAGGAGACCTGGGACACGCTGGGCATGCGGGGCACCGCGAGCCACGACGTCGTCATCGACGACGTGCTCGTCCCGGCCGAGAAGGTCGCCGGCCGGCGGCCCTACGGCGAGCTGGGCGCGCCGCTCATGGTCGCCCTCGCCCACTTCGCCCCGGTCGGCGCCGCCACCTACCTCGGCATCGCCCAGGGCGCCCGCGACCACGTGGTGGCCGCGGCGACCGCCACCAACCGCGGCGTCCGCCCGCTCGCCGACCTCGAGCGGGTCCAGCGGCAGGTCGGCCTCGTCGACGGGAAGCTGCAGGTGGCCTGGTGGGGGATCATGGGCGCCCTCGACCAGGTGGGCGACCCCTACCCGGCCGACGCCGCCACCGTCACCGCGCTCATGCTCGCCAAGCGCCACGCCGTGCTGGAGGCGATCGAGGTCGTCGACCTGTGCATGGACACCCTGGGCGGCCGCTCGTACTTCCGGCGCAACCCGCTGGAGCGGG
This sequence comes from Acidimicrobiales bacterium, assembly GCA_036563745.1. Classification (GTDB taxonomy): domain Bacteria; phylum Actinomycetota; class Acidimicrobiia; order Acidimicrobiales; family VFJN01; genus DASXTK01. The sequence continues at coordinate 837 of DATCLV010000154.1, forward strand.
CGCTGCGCGACGTGCGGGCCGGCACCTTCCACCCGCTCACCCCGGAGAACACGCTCACCTACGCCGGTCGCCACGTGCTCGGCCGGCCCAACGTCACGGAGTGAAGTCCCAGGTCGCACGGTATGCGCGCGGGAGACCGCGCTGTGTGGCAAGATGACGTCGCTGTCGGTGGCCGCCCGGCCTGTCCGCCCGCCCCGGGTGGCCACCGCAGCACTCCGCCGACGACACTGGGGGATGGGGGAAGTTCGGTCGGGCATGTCACACCCGGCGCCACTGCGCCGTCGTGAGGGCATGACGATCCCCGCGCGCGTGCGCCACGACCGCCCATCGGGCATGGTGGCCCCCTGATGGACCTCGCCGCCGAGCTCGACCAGCACCGGTCCTACCTGGTGGGCGTGGCCTACCGGATGCTGGGGTCCGTCCACGCCGCCGAGGACGTCGTGCAGGAGGCCTACGTGCGGGCCGAGCGGGCCCGGCAGCGCACGCTGGCGGGCCGCGCCGACGGCACCGCCGGCGCCACGCCCGACGCCGCCGACGGTGGTGACACGGCCGACGGTGGCGACACGGCCGACGGTGGCGACACGGCCGACGAACCCGACGGGCTCGAGGAGATCGCCGAGCCGCGGGCGTGGCTCACCCGCATCGTCACCCGGCTCGCGCTCGACGAGCTGCGGTCGGCCCGGTCACGGCGCGAGACCTACACCGGGCCGTGGCTCCCCGAGCCGCTGGTGGGCCCGCCCGGCACGGGCGCGCCGGCCGCCGGCCCCGGGGCGCCGCTCACACCGGCGGCGTCGGCGCCCGCCGACCCGAGCGACCGGGTCACCCTCGACGAGCAGGTCACCTTCGCCCTGATGACCGTGATGGAGTCGCTGTCGCCGGCCGAGCGGGCCGTGTACGTGCTCCACGAGGCGTTCGGCATCCCGCTGAACGAGGTCGCCAAGGTCGTCGGGCGCTCTCCGGCGGCGTGCCGCCAGCTGGCGAGCCGAGCCCGCCGCCACCTGGCCGAGCGGTCGCCGCGGTTCGACCCCGACCCCGGTGACCAGGCCCGGGTGGTGGCCGCCTTCCGTCGCGCCGCCGAGACCGGCGACGTCGACACGCTCGCCCGGCTCCTCGACGACGACGTCCGCCTCGTCGCCGACGGCGGCGGCGTCGTCACCGCCGCCCGGCGCCCGATCGAGGGCCGCGAGCGGGTGATCAACGCCGTCCTCTCCCACACCCGGCAGGCGCCCGGCGCCACGTACGACCCGATCACGGTCGACGGGCAGGCCGGCCTGCTGGCCCACACCGGCGACCGGATGGCGGTGCTGGCGTTCGTCGTCCACGACGGTCGGATCACCCACATCGACGTGGTCGCCAACCCCGAGAAGCTCGACCACGTGGCCGGGACGTTCCGAACGTCGTGACGTTCGCCAGGTAGCTCCCCGTCGCCGGCGGCCGGTCCGCGGGCGCGATCGGCGGGGTGGCCGGACGCAAGGCCGCCACCGCTGTACGGTCGGGCGGTCGGGCGAGCGCGTCGCGTGCTCGTCCCGAAGTTCTGCGGGGTTTCCGAGCCGAACGTGAACCACTTCGCGTGGTTCGGACGTCTAGTAGGGCAAGGATCGACGACCACCCCAGGGCGGCACGGCAACGTTGGCACGGCACGACACGTCTCATCGGCGAGCGACCCCGGCGACCGGCGCGCTCGCCCCACCCCCGGCCCGACCCCCTCGCCCGGCGCCACGCGTGGGCCTCAACCTCCTGTGGCTCGTCCCCGGCGACGTGGGCGGCTCCGAGGACTACGCCGTGGGCCTCGTCCGCGAGCTGGTCCGCGCCGGCGACGTCGACGTGACCGTGTTCTGCCAGCCGGAGCTGGCCGACGCCTACCCCGACCTGGCCGCCACCGGCGCCCTGGTGCCCGGCCCCGGGTTCGGCGAGCGGCGGAGCCTACGGCTGTTCTGGGAGAACTCGTGGCTGCCCTACCAGGTGCGCAGCCTCGGCATCGACCTGCTGCACCACCTGGGTGGGACGGTGCCACCGCTGGCGGCCACCCGGTCGGTCCTGACCGTCTACGACCTCCAGCCGCTCACCCACCCCGAGCGGTTCCGCCCGGCCAAGCGGGCCTGGCTGCGCACCGCGCTGCCCCGGTCGGCCCGTCACGCGGCGAGGGTGCTCACGCTCAGCGAGCACGTGCGCCAGGACGTCGTGCGCCACCTGGGCGTCCCCGCCGACCGGGTGCTGGTCGTGCCGCCGGGGGTCCGGGGCGCCCGGGTGCCCGACCCGGCGGCCGCCGCCGACGCCCGCCGCCGCCACGGCATCGACCCCGCGGCCGAGCTGCTGCTGTACCCGGCGATCACCTACCCCCACAAGAACCACGAGGTGGTCGTGCGGGCGATGCCCAAGGTGGTGGCCCAGCGGCCCCAGGCCACGCTGGTGCTGACCGGCCGGCCGGGCCCCGGCGACGCGGCGATCGACGCCCTGGCCGCCGACCTGGGCATCGCCGGCGCCGTGCGGCGGCTCGGGCGCCTGCCCCGCCACGACCTCGACGCCCTGTTCGACAGCGCCGACGCCCTCCTGTTCCCGTCGATCCACGAGGGCTTCGGGCTCCCGCTGCTGGAGGCCATGACGCGGGGCTGCCCGATCCTGGCCGCCGACGCCTCCTGCATCCCCGAGATCGTGGGTGCCGGCGGCGTGCTGCTCCCGCCCACCGACCCGGCGGCGTGGGCCGACGCCGTGGTCGGGCTGCTGGGCGACCCGGGCCGCCGCGCCGAGCTGGTCCGGGCGTCGGCCGACGGCCTGGCGCGGTTCCGGTGGGAGGACACCGCGGCGGCGATCCTCGACGTGTACCGGGAGCTGGCCACCGCCTGAGCCGGACCGGCGTCGGCCCGCCTCGTCGGGGCGCGGGCCGTAGCGTTCCCCATCGACGAACGACGACGGTCGACGATCGCCGACGGCGACGGCGACGGCGGCAGAGGGGAGCGGCATGGGGGCAGTCGAGCGGGAGTGGGTGTCGGCGGGACCGGCGGCGCCGCACGGCTCGCGGCGGTGCCAGGGCCTCTACGTGCGGCCGGCGGGCACGACCCGCCCCCGGGTGGCGTTCGTCGCCGCCCACTACGAGGTCGACTTCTCCGAGCACTACCTGGGCCCGCTGCTGGCCGAGCGGGGCTTCGGCTTCCTCGGCTGGAACACCCGCTACCGGGGCGAGGACGCGTTCTTCCGGTTGGACCGCGCCCTCGACGACGTGGGCACCGGCGTGCGGTGGCTGCGGGAGTCGGCGGGCGCCGAGGTCCTGGTGCTGCTAGGCAACTCCGGCGGCGGCTCGCTGATGGCGGCCTACCAGGCGTCGGCGGTCGCCGACCGGGCACCGGAGGCCGCCACGGGCGACGACCCGGGTCGGGCGCCCGAACCGGCGGGGGAGCGGCCGCCCGGCGACCTCTACGTGTCGGTCAACGCCCACCCCGGCCGGCCCGAGGTGCTCACGGCGTGGCTCGACCCGTCGGTGCTCGACGAGGCCGACCCCCTGTCCCGCGACCCGGCGCTCGACATGTTCGAACCCCGGCACGGCCCGCCCTACGCCCCCGACTTCGTCGCCCGCTACCGGGCGGCCCAGGTGGCCCGCAACCACCGGATCACGGCGTGGGCCCGGGCCGAGCGGGAGCGGCTGGCCGCCGGCGGGGCGCGGGACCGCCTGTTCACCGTGCACCGGGCCTGGGCCGACCTGCGGTTCCTCGACCTCACGATCGACCCGTCCGACCGGGCGACGGGCTGCTACGCCGGCGACCCCGAGCGGGCGAACCGCGGGCCGTGGGGCCTGGCCCGGACGTGCTCGCTGCGGGGGTGGCTGGAGATGTGGAGCCTCGAGGCGTCCCGGTGCCGGTCCGCCCTGCACCTGCCGGCCGTGACGGTGCCGGCGCTGGTGGTGCAGTCGCTCGCCGACCGGGGCGTGTTCCCGAGCGACGCCCGGGCCATCCACGACGCGCTCGGCACCCCGCCCGGCGACAGGCGCCTGGAGCTGGTGCCGGGCGGGCACTACTTCGAGGACGGCACCGCGGACGCGGCCGCCGACCTCATCGCCGCCTGGGTGGCCGAGCGGACCTGACCGGCCCGGTCGCCGCCTCGCCAGGCCGCCGGGCCGGCTACTCGGTGCCGGCCTCGCCGCCGTCCTCGGTCGCCGACCCGGTGTCGTCGGGGTCGGGCCCGGCGTCGGCGTCGGGCGGGGTGTCGACCAGCGCCTCGGTCACGACCCGGGCGATGGCGTGGCGGCCGAACGCGCCGGGCTGTCCCGCGGCCCCGGCGTTGCCGGTGCCCAGGCGGACCGCCACCGTGCCCGACCCCGGGTCGACCGAGATGAGCTGGTTGCCGAGGCCGTGCGCCCAGTACATGTCCTCGGGGGCGCCCGGCACGGCCTGGCCGTCCGGCGACGGCCCGCCGTTGGGATCGGTGGCCGCCACCGTGTTGGGCTGCGGCCCGTTCCGGTTGAGCCACCACAGCAGGCCGTAGGCGGCGTTCAGCTCCTGCGACGGGGCGCCCACCGCCTCCTCGACCCACTCGGCGGGCACGACCTGCTCGTCGCCCCACCGGCCCTCCTGGAGGAACAGGTGACCGAAGCGGGCCATGTCGCGGCAGGTCGACTGCAGGCCGAAGAACATGTTCGTGTTGCCGGCGCCGTCGGTGGTCATGTCGGTGTCGGCCATGCCGAGCGGCTCGAAGATGCGCTCCTCGGCGTACTCGGCGGGCGTCTGGTCGAGGACGGCGTCCAGCACGGCGTCGAGGGTCTGGATGGCCGAGTTGTTGTAGGCCCACACGGTGTCCGGGGGCGCGTCCTGGCCGAGGTCGATGCCGAACTGCGTGCGGTCGGCGGCGCCGACGAGCCCCTGGTAGTCGGTCTGGAAGTCCCAGTGGCGACCGGAGTCGTTGCTCAGCAGGTCGCGGACGGTCACGTCCTCGGACTCGGTGCCGACCCACTCGGGGATGTACTTCGACGCCTTGTCGTCGATGTCGAGCAGGCCGTCGGCCTGGGCCAGCCCCACCAGCGTCGAGGCGTACGACTTGGTCGCCGAGAACACCTCGTGCGGCGTGGTCGGCGTCTCCTCGCCCCAGTACCACTCGCCGACCAGCCGGCCGTGGCGCACCACGAGGAAGCAGTAGGAGCCGTCGGCCTCGGCGGCCGCCGCGATCTCCTCGAGCTTCGCCGGGTCGAAGCCGGCCTCGACGGGGTCGATCGTCTCCCACTCGGCGCCGGGGAAGGCGACGTCGGGCCCTTCCGCCTCGGCGGTGTCGGCAGCCTCCGCGGCCTCGTCGGTCGCCTCGTCGTCGTCCTCGGGGCCCGACGAGTCGTCGGACGAGCAGGCCGCCGCCAGCAACGACAACCCGAGCACCGCCGCCGTCCATCGCCGAGACCGCATCCCATGACCCCCGAGAGTTCTTGCGTACGTCGTGCAGTCTGTCAGAGGCCAGGTGAGCAGGACGTGAGGCGGCCGGGGCAGCCTGGGGCGCACGACCAGGGTGCGCTCAGCCCCCCGGGGCGAAGGCCGCCAGCGTGGCCGGCACGTCGCCGAGGGGGTAGAGGATCGGGCACGTGCAGCCGGCGGCCACGTACTCGGCGACCTTGGCCCGGCACTCGTCCGGCGAGCCGGCCGCGCACAGCATCTGCACCACGTCGTCGGGCACCAGCCGGGACGCGGCCACCACCTGCTCGTGGGTGGCGGGCCAGGTCAGCACCTGCTCGATCTCCTCCAGCAGCGACGCCGGCACGCCCGACGCCGCCATGATGTGCGGCTGCTGGCCGAGGTACTGGGTGACCAGCAGGCGCGCCGCGTCGAGGGCGGCGTCCCGGTCGTCGGCCAGCGAGCAGACCACGAGCTGGGGACGGTCCAGGTCGGCGACCGACCGGCCCGCCCGCTCGGCGCCCCGCTGCAGCGCCTCCAGCGCCCGGGCCGTGTAGGCGGGGGAGACCAGGTAGTTGAGGACCACGCCGTCGGCGATCTCCCCGGTCAGCTCCAGCATCCTCTCGCCGGTGGCACCGACGTAGATCGGCACCGCCTTGGTGCGGCGCTCCTGATGCACGTAGTCGAGCTCGACGCCGTCGAGGTGCACGACCTCGCCCTCGTAGGTGACCGGGCCGTCGCCGCGCAGCAGGGCCCGCAGCGCCTCGACCACCTCGCGCATCGCCTGCAGCGGCCGGCGGCGGTCGACGCCGACCTTCGAGGCCAGCGGCTCCCACCAGGCGCCGAGCCCGGCGATCACCCGGCCGGGGGCGAGGTCGTCGAGGGTGGAGAACAGCGACGCGAGGCGCGCCGGGTTGCGGGTCCAGATGTCGACGACGCCGGCGCCGATGCCGATCCGCTCGGTGGTGGCGGCGAACGCCGCCATGGGGACCGTGGCCTCCCGGACCAGGCGGCTGTCGGCCTGCCACACGGCGGTGTAGCCGAGGGCCTCGGCCTGCTGGGCGTAGCCCATCGCCTCGCGGATGTCGTGGGCGTCCTGGAGGTAGAGGGCGACGCGTCCCCCAGACGAACCTGCCCCCGGAACGGGGAGCGGGCTCCCCGTTCCAGGGGCAGGTTCGGGCATGCCCGACGGACCTACAGGCGTGACCACAGCTCTCGTGCCTCCTCCCAGGCCCGGGCCCGGATCCTCTCGGCGTCGACCTTCGTGCAGTGGCCGCCCTCCACCACGACCTCGCCGTCGACGACCACCCGCTCGGCCCGCACGCCCGGCGTGAACGCCAGGTACCACGGGTCGGCCCGGTCGGCCGACCACGTCACCTCGTCGCCCAGCACCTCGGGCACCAGGTGGGCGCCCGCCTGCAGCCACGCCCACGCCGGCTCCGGCGTGGCGGTCACGTCGTCGGCCCGGTGGGCCGCGTAGGCGAGCGCGAACTCCTCCAGCATCGCCGCCCCGATCCCGTCGCTGCCCAGCACCACCCGGTTGCCCGCGTCCGCCCAGCGGGCCGGGCGGGCGTAGCCGACGCCGTTGTTGAGGTTCGACCGGGGGTTGTGGGCGATCGTGCCGGCCAACGGCGGGTCGACGTGGACGCAGTGGGCCAGCAGCCAGTCGTCCCGGGCATGAGGACGCAGCCGCTCGGCCGCGCCCGAGTCGACTGCATCCTCACCCACGTGGATGTGCACACCGACCCCGTGATCCGCGGCCAGACCCACGACGGCCTCCAACGTGGCGTCCGACAGGGTGAGGCAGGCGTGGGCGCCGACCATGCCCCGCCCGCCGGCCCGCAGGAACCGGTCGTTCTCCGCCAGGCCCGCCGCCGCGCCCGCCGGCCCGTGCCGGTCGGTCACCTCGTAGCAGCACACCACCCGCACGCCGACCTCGGCGCAGGCCTCGGCGATCACGTCGAGGCTGCCGTCGATCGCCGAGGGCGAGGCGTGGTGGTCGACGATCGCCGTCGTCCCGGCCTCCAGCGCCTCGACCGCACCCAGGCGGGCCGACCAGCCGAGCAGATCCAGGTCGAGGGCGGCGTCGAGGCGCCACCACACCTGCTCCAGGATCTCGGTGAACGCGGTGGGCGTGCGGGGCGGCGCCGGCATGCCCCGGGCCAGCGTCGAGTACAGGTGGTGGTGCGCGCAGACGAGGCCGGGGGTCGTGACGGTCACGGGACGTCCGGGGCGTCCGGCGACATCGGCAGCGACGAGCGCCACACCCCGTCGCGGTCGTGCAGCGCCGCGGCCACGGCGCCGGCGGTCGGGACCAGCCCGATCTCGCCCACCCCCTTGATGCCGTAGGGCGCCCGGGGCTGGGGCCGCTCGACCAGCACCACGTCGACCGGCGGCATGTCCTTGGGGCGCAGGATCCCCAGCGAGCGCAGGGTCGTGCACGTCGGGCGGCCCTGGTCGTCGGCGGGGAACGACTCGCTCAGCGCGTAGCCGAGGCCCATGTGGACCGCGCCCACCACCTGGCCCTCGCACAGCAGCGGGTTCACCGCCCGCCCCACGTCGTGGGCGGCGACCACCCGCTCGACGGCGCCGGTCTCCCGGTCGAGCACCACGAGCTGGGCGGCGTAGCCGAACGCCGAGTGGACCGTCGGCTCGGGGCCGCTGCCCAGCGCCTCCGTCCAGTCGACGCGGTGCTCGCCCTCGTAGTCGACCCCGGTCCGGCAGCCGTCGGCGACCGCGGCCCGGCAGGCGGCGGCCACCGCGCCCGCGCCCATGAGCGTGCCGCGGCTGCCGGTGGTCTGGCCGGCGCCCAGCTCCCGGGACGTGTCGACCACCACCCGGATGCGCTCCGGCTCGACCCCCAGCTCCTGGGCGGCCACCTGC
>DATCLV010000171.1:0-3636 GCA_036563745.1 Acidimicrobiales bacterium
CACCCCGACGCCACCCCCAGAGGCCACCCCCGACACCGCCTCCGACACCACGTCCCGAGGCCACCCCTCGAGGCGACCTCTGGCACCCCGGGCCGCCCCCGGGTCGGCGTTAGAGTCGCAGCGTGCGGTGGACGGCGGCCCCGATGACCACCACGACCAGGCCCTGGTCGAACCCGGCATGACGACCATCCGCGTGGTGGTCGCCGACGACCACGCCCTCGTGCGGGAGGGCATCGCCGGGCTCATCGACGCGGAGGGTGACCTCGAGGTCGTGGGCACGGCCGCCGACCACGACGGCCTGCTCGACGCCGTCGACCGGCTGGTGCCGGACGTCGTGGTGACCGACATCCGCATGCCGCCCACCGGCACCGACGAGGGGATCCGGGTGGCCGCCGAGCTGCGCGACCGCCACCCGGAGGTCGGCGTGGTGGTCCTCAGCATGTTCGCCGACGCCCGCTACGCCCGGGCGCTGCTCGGCGACGGCACCGACGGCCGGGCGTACCTGCTCAAGCCCCGGGTGCAGGCGACCGACGAGCTGCTCGCCGCGATCCGCACGGTGGCGGGCGGCGGGTCGGTGGTCGACCCGGCGGTGGTCGAGACGCTGCTGGCCGCCGATCGTCCGACCCGGGCCCGCGAGCTCGATCGGTTGACCGCCCGGGAGCGCGACGTGCTGGCGGCGATGGCGCGGGGCGAGTCGAACGCGACGATCGCCGAGCGCCTCCACGTCAGCCTGAAGACGGTGGAGTCGCACGTCGGGTCGATCTTCATGAAGCTGGACCTGGCCGACGAGCACCGGGTCAGCCGGCGGGTGGCGGCGGTGCTGGCCTGGCTGGACGAGGTGGCGCTCGGCCCCACGTGACGGACCGGGTCCGGACCGGACCGCTCGTCAGCCGATCCGCTCCCAGGTGACCCCGCCCTGGTGGGGGTCGAGGACCGCCGGCACCGGTCCGTGCCAGCGGATCCCGCTGTCGGTGGGGCTCCAGCGGGCCGACCAGACGAGCGGCAGGCAGTGCCCGGCGACGGGCTCGATGGTGTGGGTGAACCGGACGGTGTCGCCGTCGACGTCGTACCAGCCCCAGCACGTCACCGGGGCCACCCCGGCGGCGTCGGGCCGGGCGCGCAGCTCCCACTCGCCGTCGCCCAGCTCCCACGTGTACACGCCGGCCATCTCCGGCCGGGCCAGCGTGTCCTGCCCCCGCACGATGGCGTCGGCGGGCACCACGTAGCGATACGTGCCGGTGGGGAAGCCCTCGGTGGAGCCCGGACCGGTGAGCGCCCGGGACGCCACCGGCCGGCGCCGCTCCTCGCCGGCCGTGTAGCGGCAGTCGGCGGGCACCTCCAGGGGCGGGTCGTCGGGGGCGCCGGCGGCGAGAGCCTCGACGCGGGCCATCACGTCGGCGGTCGCCGGGTCGGTGCGGAGGCGGTCGTGCAGCGGGGCAGCGGCCTGGGCCAGGGCCCGCAGCTGGTCGGGCGTCGCCAGCGCCACCCGCGCCCCGTGCCGGCAGGCGTCGGCCATGCGCTCGGCGACGCGATCGTCGGCGTGCCCGGCCGACCAGGTCACGGTGTCCTCGGCGGCCTCCCGGAGCCAGCCGCGCTCCTCCTCGTCGAGCCGGTCGAGCGTGGCGGGCGAGGCGAACAGGGCGAGGGTCCGGGGCCCGAGCGACACGTTCGGCACCACGTAGGGGGAGTAGAGGTAGTCGGCGCCGAGGGCGTAGTACACCCACATGGTCTCCAGCCCGTCGAGCTCGCCCTCCTGGGCCATCTGCCGCACGTCGCCGCCGGTGGCGAACGTGTTGAGCGGCTCGGCGCCCAGGGCCTCGACGGCCTCGGTGTAGGCGTGCGACTCCAGCACCCAGAACCGGGCGCCCGCCCAGTCGTCGGGCGTGAGCAGCGGCCGCCGGGCCGACGCCGGGAACCGCAGCTCGTCGGCGAGGAGGGCGAGCGGCTCGACGCCCAGGTCGGTGAGCCCGGCCAGCACGTCGTCGGCGACCCGGTCGTGCACCACGGCCGCCTGGGCGTGGTACCCGTCGACCAGCAGCGGTGCGTGCAGCGGGCGGAAGGTGTCGATGCCCAGGAGGTCGAGCGCCCGGGTGCCGACCCAGCCGAGGTCGGCCTCGCCGCGGGCGACGGCGGTGACCTCCCGGCCGTCGGTGGCCCAGGCCAGCGGGTCGGCCTCGACCCGCACGACGAGGCGGCCGTCCGACACCTCCGCCACCCGGTCGACGAACCGGGCGATCGCCGGGGCCGTCTCGGTGTTCCCGCCGCTGTCGTTGTTGGTGAGGACCAGCACGACCGGGTCGTCGGGGCCACCGGACTTGGGGGTGCTGTCGACCGCCGCGCCCGCGCACGCCGCCGTCGTCACCAGGCCCACGAGAACGAGCAGGCGGGCGGCGCGGGCGACGGGCGCCGGCCTCGGCCGTGGGGTCGTCCGCACGCTCCTCATGGGTCGACCCCGCCGGTCGCCGCGTCGGCGCCGAAGGCGCGGTCGCCGTCGTCGCGGGGCGCCTCGATCCCGGCGGGCACGACGCCGCGGAGGTCGTCCAGCACGGCGTCGAGCAGCGCCTGGCACCGGGCCATCCGGTCGGCGGCCGCCGGCGGGACGTCGCCGTCCCCGTCCCGCGCGCGGCCCAGCGCCCGCACCAGCAGCGCGATGCCGACCACCCGCTGCTGCGCCCCGTCGTGCAGGCTGCGCTCGAGCCGGCGCTGCTCCTCGGCGGACCGCTCGGCGATGCGGGCCTCCGACGCCCGCAGGTCGTCCAGCGCGGCGAGCGTCGTCGCCCGGAGCTGCTCGTTCCGGAGCCACAGGCGGGCCGCCGGGCCGAGCGCCTGCTCCACGGCCGTCGGCTCGATGTCGTTCCGGTGCACCACGGCCGCCACCGGCGCCCCGTCCCGGACCACGGTCGTCACCGCCCGCCCCGGACCCGCCGCCGACCCGGGCGGCGGCGCCGGGCGACCCTCGCCGTCGAGGTGCGTGCCCCGCCCGGCGTCCCAGTACAGGACCCGCAGGTCGGGGTCGCCGACGCTCGCCGCCAGCGCCCGCGGCAGCGCGCCGGGTCCCGGCACGGCCTCCAGGTCCTCGATCAGTCGCCGCAGCGCCCGGCGCATCCGCCACTCCCACGCGCGTCCGAGGGCCAGGCCGGCCAGCAACCCCGCCGCCCCGGCCGCGGCCACCGCCGGCGACGCCGGACCCGGGTGCGCGGCGTGCATCCCGGCGCCGGCCACCAGCACGGCCGCACCCGCGGCGGTCACCCGGGCGGCCGGCGACCGCGGCACCGCCCGCGCCAGCACCACGACCAGCGGCGCCACGACGGCCGCCAGGGCCGCGAGGGCCACGTCCTCGGCGGCCCCGGCCCAGGCAGGACCCGCCACCAGCAGCGGGTTGCGGCCGCAGAACCGCCAGCACCCGGGGTCGGTGAACGGGTCGACCAGCGTCAGGCGCACCACGGCGACGGCGGCCGCCGCGACGACCGCCCACCCCAGCGCCACGGTCCGGGCCGGCCGGTGCGCCGCGGTGTCGACGACCCTGACGGCCACGACCGCCACCACGACGGCGCCGACGACCGGCAGCCCCACCAGCGCGGCGGCCGTCACCCGGGTCCACGCGGGCCCGCCGGCCCAGCCCGCCCACTCCGGGAC
>DATCLV010000172.1:0-2833 GCA_036563745.1 Acidimicrobiales bacterium
GTACAGGAGGACGCCGCTGGCCGCGAACAGCGCCCCGGCGATGAGCGACGCCGCCATCAGCCGGTGCCGCGACGCCCACAGGCGCACCTGCGTGAGCACCACCAGGACGTCACCCAGGTGGGTGAGCGCCACCCCGGCCGCGGTCAGGACCCGGCGGAACGCGACGAGGACGCCGGCGGCCACCGCGAGGCACGCCACCGTCCAGAACGCGTGCGTGGGGGCCGCGGCGAAGTCGCTGCTGTGGCCCGGCTGGCTGAGCAGGGCGTCGGCCAGCGCCACGAAGCCGAAGTTCGTCGCCCCCAGCACCAACGTCGTGGCGAGGAACGTGATCGTGCCGTACACGACCAGGTCGCGGCGCGTGGGGATGACCACGTCGAACGCTCCACGGCCAGCCGTGGCCTCCGCCGCCGCGTGCCGCTGCTGGCGCTCCCGGCGGAGGATGTCGAACCAGATGATGCCGGCCAGCGCCCCCACCGGGGTCACGTAGGTGGCGATGTTGAGACCGGCCAGCGCCCCCTGCACCACCACCGCCCGGTCGAACGGCGTGGCGAACTCGACCCGCTCCAGCACGGTCCCGGCGAGCGCCGAGGCCGGGAGGTCGTTCATCGTGTTGACCAGGCCGCCGGAGGCGAGCATCGACCCCCACGACGCCACCGGTGTGTGGCTGGAGGCGTGGTCGGTGACGTACTCGTCGACGTCCTCCCGGACGAACTCGGTGTCGGCGATGGCGTCGGCCAGCGCGAAGTAGGTGATCCCGAAGAACACGATGCCGAACGGCAGCACCTTCAGGGTCCGGGCGTAGAAGCGGGCGCCGGTGCGCTCGTCCCGGCGCCGGGCGCTGCGCCGGAGGGTGAAGATGCCGGCGATCCCGATGGCGATGCCCGCGATGAGGAGCCCGGTGTTGGTGGCGGTGCCGACGGTGAGCACCAGCACCGCCGCCGTGAACACCCCCACCCACGTGCGCATCTCCGGGGTGAACGAGCGGTACTCGGAGAAGCGGGGCGGGCTGTAGCGGTCCTCGTAGGTCCAGGTGCCGACCAGCCACCGCAGCACCCGGTTGCGGCTGGCCCCGTGCCGCTCGACGAACCAGTTCACGCCGGTCACGAACACGAACGTGAACATCAGCGCCATCACCGACGGCGCCAGCATCAGGAACAGGTACTCGACGAACCGGATGTTCATCGCCTGCCCGAGGATGAGGTTGGTCGGCGAGCCGATGAGGATGCCCATCGACACCGTGTTGGCGGCGATGAACTGGCTGAGCAGCATCAGCTTGGCGTTGCGGATGCGGGCCTGCCACGCCACCGACACGACGATCGGCGTCATCGTGAGCACGACGATGTCGTTGGACGTGAAGTAGGTGAGCAGCGACGACAGCAGGAACAGGTACAGCGTGAGCCGCGTCGTGTTGGCGCCGCCCCGGTCGGTCAGCCGGTAGGCCAGGAAGTGGATGAAGCCCGAGCGCCGGAGGCCCTCGGAGATCAGGGCGAAGGCCATGATGAAGATCAGGACCGGGCCCTTGTCGGCCAGGACGTGCTCCAGGCCGTCCGGCTGCACCAGGTCGAGCTGCAGCATCAGGCCGAGCATGAGGATCGGCACCCAGGCCTCGCGGGTGGGGACGCCGTAGCGCTCGAGGTACCGCTCCCAGGAGAGCCGGCTGTCGGTCACGATCGTGGCCACGCCGGCCAGGGCGATCAGCATGAGCGACAACGCCGGGTCGGGGTCGGCGGCCACCTCGAGGCCGATGATCCCCGCCCACACGGCGAGGCGGGGCACGAACGCCGCCACCGGGTGGCCGCGGACCTCCGGCGCGGCGTCGTCGGCCCCGGCTTCCGTGGCGGTGCCCGGGTCGGCGTCCGCGCCGTCGCCCCCGGTCGCCGGCTCGTCCTCGGTCGACGCCGCCTCCGTAGCCATCCCTCTCCCCGAGTCCTGCCCACCGGAGGTAGTCCCACCGGCACCGTCGATGTTCCCACGAGTATGGCGCGCCGACCGCGGCCCACCGCCGCGCCGACGTGCGTACGGTTGCGGCATGCGCGTGCTGGTTGGGGCAGTGACCGTGGGGGTGCTCGTCGGGAGCCTGGCCCTGACGGGCTGTGGCGGTGACGGGGACGGCGACGCCGGGAGCGCGGGCTCGGAGGAGGGCGGCGCCGAGGACCCGCAGCCCCTCCAGGAGCCGGGCTCGACCACGACGGCGCCCCCGACCACGGCGCCGACGACGACGGCCGCCGGGCCGCGGGAGGTGCCCGACAGCACCGACCCCTGCGCGGCCGCCGGGATCGTCGCCGAGGGGTGCGCCGACTTCGGCGACATCGAGGTGTCCGTCACGCCCGACGACCGGATCGTGGTCGCCACCCCGGACGGCGAGCGGTCGATGACCGCGGACGAGGCGGTGGGCGAGCTCGGCGGCGAGGTCACGTCGCGGGGCATCGAGGTGCCGCTGCCCGACTCGGTCCTGTTCGACTTCGGCAGCGTGGGGCTGCGCCCGGAGTCCCGGGAGAAGCTGAGCCTGGTCGCGGGGCTGGCGCTGGCGTCGCCCGACGCGGCGCTCGACGTGGGCGGCCACACCGACGCCATCGGCACCGACGACTACAACCAGCGCCTGTCCGAGGCGCGGGCCGGCGTGGTGCGCGAGGCGCTGGTGATCCTGGGCGTGGAGCGGGGCCGGATCACCGCGGTCGGCTACGGCGAGTCGCGGCCGGTGGCCCCGAACACCAGGCCCGATGGCAGCGACGACCCGGCGGGCCGCCAGCGGAACCGCCGGGTGGAGATCCTCCTCGACGGGGCGAAGGTGTGAGCCGGTCGGAGCCCGCGACGAGGGTGGCCGGGCGACGCC
>DATCLV010000177.1:0-3089 GCA_036563745.1 Acidimicrobiales bacterium
CCTCGCCTGGTGGGTGGCGCCGGGCGACCACGTCGAACAGGGCCAGCCCATCGCCGAGATCTCGACCGACAAGGTCGACATGGACCTGGAGGCACCGTTCGCCGGCACCGTCCAGGAGTTGGTTGCCGTCGAGGGCGAGACGGTCCCCGTTGGAGGCGTTTTGGCGACCGCAATCCCCGACAAAGAGGACCTTCTCGGCGGTCTCCAGCTAGGTGACCAGCCAGCTCGAACATCTGCGCCCGAGCCGGTGGTGGCCGACCGACCCGCCGTCCCCGAAGCCGCCACGGAGACGACGATCGTCCCCGCCGCCCCCGCGGCCCGGGCTCTCGCCCGCCGACTGGGTGTCGACCTCGAGAGTGTGGAGCCGACAGGAAAACGTGGCCAGGTCACCCCCGAGGACGTCCAGGCGGCGGCACAACGGGCCCAGGTGCCGGCAGCCGAAACAACGACACGGGAGACGGTGTCCGTCGACGACGCCCGCCGCCAGGCCGTGCGGCGGGCCACTGCAGAGATCATGGAGCGGTCGGCGGCGATCCCCCAGTTCACCCTCTACCGGCGGCTCGAGTTGGACCGAGCGGCCGAGAAGCGGGGCGGCCGCAGCTGGACCACCGAGGTGGTGCGGGCGATGGCACAGGCGCTCCGCTACCACCCCGAGCTGAACGTGAGATGGGACGGGGACAGCCGGGCCGCGATCGCCCTCGAAGAGGTGTCGATCGGGCTCGCCGTCGACCGCCCCGGAGTCGGCCTGGTGGTGGCGACGATCGCCGACCCCGACCGGCTGGCACCGGACGAAGCCGACGCCGCCATTCGGGCGCTCGTCGACCGGGCCCGGGCGGGACGATTGCGGCCGGAGGACATGGCCCCGGCCTCGGCGACTCTCTCCAACCTGGGAGGGCTCGGCGTCGACCGGTTCAATGCCCTGCTCGTCCCGCCGCAGGCGGCGATTCTGTCGATGGGCACGGTCCGGCCCCGGCCGGTCGTCACCGGAGACGGAGGTCTGCGCGCTGCCCTCACCTGTGACGTGGGGCTGACGGTGGATCATCGGGTGGCGGACGGAGCCGACGGAGCTCGCTACCTCGACACGTTCGCCGCCATCGTCGAAGCTCGTCGTTAGGGGATCGCGGCCAGGATCCGACGGACCTCAGCCGGGTCGTCGGCAGCGAGGCACTCCCGGGCGAGCTCGCGGCAGTTCTCACGAGACAGGGTCCGAATCCGGCTCTTCACGAGCGGCACCGAGGGAGGGCTCATCGACAGCTCGTCGACGCTGAGACCGAGGAGAACGGGCGTGGCCAGCGTGTCGCCCGCGAGTTCGCCGCACACCCCTACCCAGCGGCCCTTCTCGTGAGCGGCCTCCACCACCTGGCGGATGAGGCGCAGCACCGCCGGGTGCAGGGCGTCGGCGAGGGGTGCGACCACCGGGTTCGTTCGGTCGACCGCCAACGTGTACTGGGTGAGGTCGTTGGTGCCGATCGAAAAGAAGTCCACTTCCGCTGCCAACGCGTCGGCCATCACCGCCGCCGAGGGAACCTCGATCATGACGCCGACCTCGATCTCGGTGGCCCTCTCGAGGCCGGCGCGATCCAGCGCTTGCTTCTCCTCGTCGAGGATCTGGTGGGCGGCTCGAACCTCGGAAGGCGAGGCCACCATCGGGAACATCACCTGGACCGACCGCCCCGCGGCGGCCCGGAGGATCGCCCGCAGCTGTGTTCTGAATATCTCCGGTTCGGCCAGAGTCAGGCGGATGCCCCGCTTGCCGAGGAATGGGTTCAGCTCGGAGGCGATTTCCACGGCGGGCAGCTGCTTGTCTCCGCCGACATCGAGAGTGCGGAACACGACCGGGCCGAGGGGAAAGTGCCCCATGATCGCCCGATAGGCCTCCATCTGTTCGTTCTCGTCGGGGAGGTCCGTGCGGTCGAGGAACATGAATTCGGTCCGCACCAGCCCGATACCCTCGGCTCCCGCCTCGGCCGCCCGGGCGGCATCCTCGACGTTGCCGACGTTGGCGACCACCTCGACCAGATGCCCATCGATCGTCGCCGCCGGCTCCTTGGCGTGGGCGACGGCTTCGGCCCTCTGCCTCTGCTGACGCTCGATCTCGGCCAGAGCCGAAGCCACCTCTTCTTCGGAGGGGTCGAGCAGGATGGTTCCGGCGTCGCCGTCGAGCACCGCGGTGGCGCCCTCGAGTCCTTCCAGCTCGCCGATGCCGACCACTGCCGGGATGCCGAGGGAGCGGGCGAGGATGGCGGTGTGTGACACCGCCGACCCGACCATCGTGCAGAATCCGAGCGCCATCCCCGGTGGGATCAGCGCCGTGTCGGAGGGGGTGAGGTCGTGAGCGAAGATGATCGACGGCTCGTCCAGGGTCGAAAGGTCGGGCTGGCCGACGCCCAACAGCTCCCGGAGGAGCTGAGTGCCGAGGTCGCGGATGTCGGCGGCCCGAGCGGCGAAGTACTCGTCTTCCATCGCCGCGAACTCCTCGGCCAGTCCCTCAGCGGTGCGGCGGACTGCCACTTCTGCCGGCACCCCCCGGCGGATCTGCTCCTCGATCGGGCCGACGAAGGCCGGGTCCTCGAGGAACATCGCATGGGCCGCGAATATCTGGGCAGCGTCCTCGCCCACATTGGCGCGGGTGGTCTCCTCGAGCCGGGCCACGTGGGCGCCGACCGCGTCGAGTGCGCGCCGGAACCGTTCCACCTCCGCGTCGATGTCCTCGGGTTCGCCTTCGGGCAACGGCGGGAGCTCGACGACGTGCTGGTGGACGGGTCCCACGGCCACGCCACTGCTGGCGGCGACGCCCTTCAAGAGGCGGCTCATGCCAGTTCGGTCTCCACGAGGCTCACGAGGGCACGAACGGCGTCTTGGGCGTCGGGACCTTCGGCGACGATCTTGATCTCGTGGTTCTGGGCGATCGCCGCCTTGATGACGCTGAGGGGGCTCTTGGCGTCGGCCGCTTCCCCGTTGCGGGTGAGGTTCTGGACGGTGATCGCCGACTCGAACTCCTTCGCCTTGCGGACGAACAGGGCCGCAGGGCGGGCGTGGAGCCCGACTTCGTTGGTGACGACGACCGTTGCCTCGGCTCGATCCACTGT
>DATCLV010000178.1:0-5565 GCA_036563745.1 Acidimicrobiales bacterium
GTACTCGACCAGGGCGATCAGGCCGCCCCAGGCCACCACGGCCATGCCGATCCCGGCGCCGATCGGGTTGTCGTCCTTCCTGCTGGTGCTGTTCTCGTTCTCGGGCGTGGCGCTCACCGCCAGCCCCGCCACCAGCGCCACCGCCAGGGCGGTGCCCACCAGCATCGAGTGGACGGTCGCCGACCAGCGCTTGCGGGCCAGGCCCCGCTGGTGGGCGTCCTCGCTGACCGCCTTCCGGTACCGCTTCCACCAGCCCTTGGCCTGCGACTCCGGGCCGGTCGTGAGCGCCGCGGCGGGCACCATCCCGTCGGACCCCTGCCGGGCCAGGTGGCCGACGTGGGTGTGGATCATCTCCTCGTACCGGGTGAGCCGGTCGTTCGCCGCCTTGGTGGTCTTGTGCTTCGGCACCCGGACGTACGTGTCGTCGCCGATCTGCTCGATGACCAGGTGCCCGCGGGCGGCCAGGTCGAGCAGGGTCGCCGGCATCGACTCCTCCTCCAGCCGCCAGTCGTTCGCGATGAGGTTCACGACCGCCGGGGGCTCCTGGCCCGGCAGGTCGAGGGTCGCCGGCCCGGGGTCGACCTTCTTCGGCTCGGTGATCGCCATGCAGAGGCCCAGGAGGGCGAACCACACCAGCGCGACCGCGCCGGTGCCGATCCACAGCTCCAGGGCCATGTCCTGCCACTCCTCGAAGAACCCGGCCGCGACCAGGCCCACACCGCCGTCCGCCATCGCCATCACGCCATCCACGAGACCACCCGCCATCGCACCGACCGCCATCACGCCACCCGCCACTGCGCCATCCGCATGACGCCATCCGCCATGCCCACCACGACCAGCACTGTAGGCGTGACCAGGCCCTCGATGGGGGCCGGGAGCGCAGGATCGGGGGCGCGCGGCGGTGGCCGTCGGGGTCGCGGTGACCGCTCGGCCCGGTGGTGGGCGCCGCGGTGTGCCCCGGGCCGGGACGGGTGACGCGCCCCGCGCCCGTCCCGGCCCGGAGGAGCGGTGTCGGCGACCGCCCGGCCGCCGGCCGCGACGCCGCTACTTGATCAGCGGGTCGCGGGGCAGGCCGAGGATGCGCTCGGCGATCTGGTTGCGCTTGATCTCCGACGTGCCGCCGGCGATCGACATCGCCCGGTGCATCAGCACCAGCATCCCGGTCATCGCGCCGGCGCCGTCCATGAACGCCGTGTCGGGGCCGCTCAGCTCCGACAGGATCGCCGCCGCCTCGTGGCCGTTCTCCGACAGCACCAGCTTGGTGATGTTGCCCTCCGGCCCCGGGCCGCCGCCGGCGACCGCCCGGTGCGCCGACCGCAGGTTGAGGTTGCCCATCGCCTGGTGCACCGAGATGTAGCGGCCGATGCGGGCCGCGCCGCCGGTCAGGCGCTCGGGGTGGGCGTCGAACGGGGCGATGAACGCGTCGCCCGGCAGCGACATGCCGCCCTGCCCGCCGCCGATCGACACGCTCTCGTTGCCGAGCGTCGCCCGGGCCACGGTCCAGCCGCCGTCGATCGGCCCGACCACGTCGTCGTCGGGCACGAACACGTCGTTGAAGAACACCTCGTTGAACTCGGAGCCGCCGGTCGGCATCTTCAGCGGCCGCACCTCGACGCCGGGGGCGTGCATGTCGATCACCATCGTGGTGATGCCGTTGTGCTTGGGGGCGTCCGGGTTCGTCCGCACGGTGGCGAAGCCCATGCCGGCCACGTGGGCGCCGGAGGTCCACACCTTCTGGCCGTTGACCAGCCAGCCGCCCTCCACGCGGGTGCCCCTCGTCTTGATGCCCGCGGCGTCGGAGCCGGCGTCGGGCTCGCTGAACAGCTGGCACCAGATCACTTCCTGGTTCAGCGCCGGCCGCACCCAGCGGGCCACCTGGTCCTCCGTGGCGTGCTGGATCAGGGTGAGGATCACCCAGCCGGTGATGCCGTAGCCGGGGCGCTGGATGCCGGCGTCGTTGAACTCCTGCTCGATGACCAGCTGCTCGATGGCGCCGGCGTCGCGGCCCCACGGCTTCGGCCAGTGCGGCATCACGTAGCCGGTCTCGATCAGCTTCTCCCGCTGCTGGTCGGCGGGCAGGTCCTTGATGCTCTGGGCGAACTCCCGGATCGCCGGGCGCAGCTCCTCGGCCTCGGGCGGCAGGTCGACCGAGCCCTTCCGGCGGACGCCCCGGCGGGTGAGGTCGGTCACCTCCTCGGCGGCCGTGCCGGCGTCGAGGAACGCCTTCAGGGCCGTGCCCCGCCGCAGGTAGACGTGGCAGTCGTGCTCCCAGGTGAAGCCGATGCCGCCGTGCACCTGCATGTTGAGCTGGGCGTTCCAGTCGGCGGCCGGGGCGGCGAGGGTGGCCGCCATCGCCGCGGTGTAGGCGAGCTGGTCGGGGTCCTCGTTGCCGGCGGCGCGGGCGGCGTCCCACACGGCGGCGGTGGCCAGCTCGGTGGCGACCAGCATGTTGGCGCAGTGGTGCTTGACCGCCTGGAACGTGGCGATCGGCCGGCCGAACTGCTCGCGGACCTTCGCGTACTCGGCCGCCTGCTCGGTGGCCTCCCGGGCGACGCCGGTGGCCTCGGCGGCGAGGATCGTGCGGCTCAGGTCGGTGAAGGCGCGGCGGGCGCCGGTGAGGACCTCGGCGGCCGCACCGTCGAAGGTGACGCGGGCGGTGCGGCGGGTGGGGTCGAGGTTGGTGGGGACCTCGACCTTGACGGCGTCGTTGCCGGCGCCGTCGGCGTTGCCGCTGCCGGCCGCGTCGGCGTTGCGGCCGGTCGCCACGACGGCGACGTCGTCGGTGCCCTCGATCGGGACGACGACCAGGTCGGCGAGCCCGCCGCCGAGGACGATCGCCGTGCCGCTCACGGTCCCGTCCCCGAGGGTCACCTCGCCGCCGCGCGCCACGGCGACCCCGGCCACCGTGGTGCCGGCGGCCAGTCCCGGCAGCAGCGTGGCCTTCTGCTCGTCGGTGCCGGCGGCGTCGATGGTGGCGCTGGCGATCACCGTGGGGACGAACGGCCCGGGCGTCACGGCCCGGCCCAGCTCCTCCACCACGATCACGAGCTCGGGGATCCCGAACCCGGAGCCGCCGTGCTCCTCGGGCAGGTGGAGACCGGGCCATCCCAGGTCGCACAGCTCCGACCAGAACGCCGGCAGCTGCTCCTCCGGTGCCTCGAGGAGCTCGCGGGCGGCCGCCTTCGCCCCCTTCTTCCCCAGGAAATCGGCCGCCGTGGCCGCCAGGGCCCGATGCTCGTCGGTGATCGCGATCGACATGTCCCTTGGCTCCCCCTATTTCGAGAATCGGATTTTCATAGTAACGACGAGGTCTCGGGCGCGCCCAGGGCCCGGAGGCAGAAGCTCAGGACCGCGGCCCGCAGCTCGGGGGTCGCCGGCTTCGCCTCGGCGAACGGGTTGAGGCCCGAGGCCCGCCACGCCAGCGCCTGGACCTGGAGGGCGTCGGCCGCCGGGTCGGCGTGGGGGAACGAGCCGTCGGCCTTCCCCGCCGCCAGCACCTCCTCCAGGGGGACCGTCAGCAGGCGGAACGCCCGGGTCATCTCCTCGGCCACCCCCTCGGCCCGCAGCGCCGCCGCCGAGCCCAGCACCGCGGCCCGGCGGGCCTTGCCGCGGTGGCGGCCGTAGCTGAGGATCTCGTCGATCCACGCCTCCAGCCCGGCCCGGGGCGTCGGCGCGGCCGCCACCTTCTCGGTGATCGCGGCGACCGCGGCGTCGGCCTCCCGGCGGCACATCGCCCGCAGCAGCTCGTCCTTCGAGCCGAAGTGGCGGTAGAAGGAGCGGGTCGACAGGCCGGCCTCGGCGAGGATGTCGGCCACGGCCACGTCCTGGTAGGCGTTGCGGGCCATGACCGCGAAGGCGGCGTCGAGGATCAGCCGCCGCTCGTCGTCGGCGTCGAACCGGCGAGGTCGCCCCACAGCACCCATCGGCCCGCACCGTACCGGCGGCCGGCCGGACGCACCGGGTTGCGCGACGTCGCGGCGCGCCGGCGCCTGGGCTGCCCGCCTTGTGTCTCCCGGCGCTCCGTCCCTCGGCCGTCGGCTTCGGCGCACCGGCGGTCGGCCGGGCTCGCCGCGGTGCCGGGGTCGGTGGGCCGACTCTCGGGCGCTGGGCCTCGGGCGCCGGGCCCCGGTCATGACGTCCGGGCCTCGGGCGTCGGGGCCCGGTCATGACGTCCGGGCCCCGGCCGTCGGGCAGGGCAGCGGTCGGCGCCGACCTGGGCGCTCCGGTGCCCTCGGGTTCAGCGGCGGTCGGCGCACACCTCGCCGCGGGCGATGGTGACGGTGACGGGGTTCTCGTCGTCGTGGTTCCGCTCGTCGTCGAGCCACCGGTGGAGGGCGGCCAGCGGGCGGTCGAGGACGAGGAGGTCGGCGGGCTGGCCGGGGGCGACCCGCCGGGGCGTGGCGGGGTCGTCGGCGAAGCCCTGGAAGAGGGCGAGCGCCGTCGCCGGATCGACCCGCTCCCCGGGGCCCAGGACGTGGCCGTCCCGGGTGCGGCGGTGGACGGCGGCGCGGACCGCCGCCCACGGGTCGGGGCGGCCGAAGGGGGCGTCGGTGCCGGCCGCGACCCGGACCCCGGCGGCCCGGAGGCGCCCGCAGGGATAGAGGTGGGGGAGGTCGTCGGGGTCGACGTCCACGCGGTACCGGTCGCCCCGCTCGGCGACGAAGTTGGGCTGGGTGACCACGGTGACGCCGAGGCGGCGGAGCTCGCCGTGCAGCTCGGGCGGGACGACGCCCCCGTGCTCGATGCGGTCGCCGGCCAGCGCCGCCGCCTCGGTCAGGGCGGTGACGGTGACGACCATCTGGACCCGGGTCACGCAGTGGACGGCGACCGGGTGCCCGGCGTGGTGGGCGTCGGCGATCCAGGCGGCCAGCTCGTCGAGGGTCGGGAGGGTCGTGTCGTCGAGGATCCGCTTGCGGGGGCCGGCGGTGACGCCGTCGGGCAGGTCGAGGCCGTCGGCGCTCATCAGGGTCAGGGCCTGGGGGAGCCCGGCGGCGTGGAGGAGGGCGACGTCGGCGGCGGTGCGGTCGGGGTCGGCGTCGGTGAAGCCGGTGACGCCCCGCTCGGCGGCGGCGCGGCCGACGGCGGCGAGGTCGAGGTCGGTGGGCGGGACCCGGTCGGCGAGCCAGCGGTCGGCCCGCCACAGGCGACCGGTCGGCACGCCGCGCTCGTCGCGCTCGACACCGGGATCGCCGGCGTTGATGTCGTCATCGGGGGCCTGGTCGGCGGCGCCCACGGCGTCGAGGGCGGTGGAGTTGAGCACCCACAGGGCGCCGCTGCGGTGCTGCACCCGGACGGGCCGGTCGGGGACGAGCTCGTCGAGCCGATGCCGGTCCAGGGGCCCGGCGATCGACTCGTGGTACCCGACGGCCCGCACCCACCCGCTGCCGGGCGCGGTGCGGAGGGCGTCGAGGCCGTCGTCGGAGCCGACGTCGATCGACGCGTTGGCCGCCGCCAGCGCCCGGAGGTGGACGTGGTGGTCGTGGAGCCCCGGCACGACGGCGTTCCCGCCCGCGTCGATCACGTCC
Organism: Acidimicrobiales bacterium; assembly: GCA_036563745.1. Taxonomy (GTDB): domain Bacteria; phylum Actinomycetota; class Acidimicrobiia; order Acidimicrobiales; family VFJN01; genus DASXTK01. Next base: position 5,526 of record DATCLV010000178.1, read on the forward strand.
TCGCCAGGTCCGGCCCGCAGGCCCACCCCCACCTCGACGA
>DATCLV010000179.1:0-4571 GCA_036563745.1 Acidimicrobiales bacterium
GTCTTGCCCATCCCGATCTCGACCTCGGCCATCTGGCTCCTACCTTCCGCCGACGGACGGGGAACGACCCATGTTAAGCCCTGGGCGATCGCGGCCGTTCCCACCGAGTGTGGGCGTCGCCGCGCCCACATATCCCCCCACCGTCATCTGGTGGGCGACGCGGGCGTCATTAGAATCCATCCATGGAAGTGCCTCCCCGCCCCTTCCCGGACGACCCCGAACCAGCGGCCGGCGACACGCTGCCCCCCAAGTTCGCCAAGGAGGGCCTCACCTTCGACGACGTCCTCCTCGTCCCCGCCGAGTCGTCGGTCCTCCCCCACGAGGTCTCGACGGCCACCAGCCTCACCCCGCGGATCCGGCTCAACATCCCGATCGTCTCCGCGGCGATGGACACCGTCACCGAGGCGCCGCTGGCCATCGCCCTGGCCCGGGCGGGCGGCATCGGCATCGTCCACCGCAACCTGTCGATCGACGACCAGGTCGCCGAGGTCGACAAGGTCAAGCGCAGCCAGTCGGGCATGATCGTCGACCCGGTCACGCTCCCCGCCGAGGCGCTGGTCACCGACGCCCTCCAGATCATGGAGCGCTACCACATCTCCGGCGTCCCGATCACCGACGGCGAGGGCCGCCTGGTGGGCCTGCTCACCAACCGCGACCTGCGCTTCATCGACGACGTCCACCAGCCCATCGCCAACGTGATGCGCCAGCCGCCGCTGGTCACCGCGCCGCTCGGCACCACGCTGGAGCAGGCCAAGGACATCCTCTGGCAGCACCGCATCGAGAAGCTGCCGATCGTCGACGACGGCGGCCACCTCAAGGGCCTCATCACCGTCAAGGACATCAAGAAGAAGACCGACTACCCGCTCGCCACCCAGGACGACCAGGGCCGGCTCCGGGTCGGCGCCGCCGTCGGCGTCGGGCCCGACGCGCTGGAGCGGGCCGAGCGCCTGGTCGACGCCGGCGTCGACGTCCTGGTCGTCGACACCGCCCACGGCCACAGCCTCGGCGTGCTCGAGGTGGTCAAGCAGGTGAAGAGCGCCTTCGAGATCGACGTGGTGGCCGGCAACGTCGCCACGTCCGAGGCCGTCGACGCCCTGGTCGGCGCGGGCGCCGACGCCGTGAAGGCCGGCATCGGCCCGGGCTCGATCTGCACCACCCGGGTGGTGGCCGGCGTCGGGGTCCCACAGGTCACGGCCATCTACGACTGCGCGGTCGCCGCCGCCCGCCACGGGGTGACGGTGGTGGCCGACGGCGGGGTGCACTACTCGGGCGACGTGGCCAAGGCCGTCGCGGCCGGCGCCCACACGGTGATGCTCGGATCGCTGCTCGCCGGCGTCGACGAGTCGCCGGGCGAGGTCGTCCTCCACCAGGGCGAGCGGTTCAAGGAGTACCGGGGCATGGGGTCGATGGGGGCGATGAAGACCCGCTCGTACTCCAAGGACCGCTACTTCCAGGGCGACGTCATCGACACCGACAAGCTGGTCCCCGAGGGCATCGAGGGCCGGGTCGCCTACAAGGGCCCGGTGTCGAACGTGCTGTACCAGCTGGTCGGGGGCCTGCGGGCCGCCATGGGCTACTGCGGCACGCCCACGATCGACGACCTCCGGGAGCGGGGCCGGTTCGTGCGCATCACCGGCGCCGGCCTGCGGGAGTCGCACCCGCACGACATCACGATGACCAAGGAGGCCCCGAACTACGGGGCGTCCTGGTAGCCGGTCACCCACGACCCGACCTCACATCGCGACCCGGGGGACGGCGGCCGCCGTCCCCCGTTCGCGTCCGGGCTCGAGCGGTCGAGCCGCGCCTCCGGGCCGGCGGGCCTCCGGACCTCCGGCCTCCGCTAGAGGTCGACGCCGACGCTCCTGGCGGTGACCTCCAGCCAGCGGTCCATCTGCGACCACAGGCCGGTGGCGTCGGCCCACGCGGCGACGTCGGCCGACAGGGCGACGCGGGTGGCGTCGTCGGCCAGGCGGTCGACGCTCGCCGCGATCCCGGCGACGATCGCGCCCTCGCCGCCGTCCCCGTCCACGCCCACCTGGGCCAGGACCGCGGGCGACACGCACTCGTCGGTCCCGCCCACGCCCCCGGTCCGCACGGTGATGCACGGGATGCCGTAGGAGCTGAACTGGAGCACCGACGACGGCCGGCTGTCGATGAACGACCCCGGCACCGCGGTGTGGACGGCGGCGTCGGCGGCCCGCAGTACCCGGGGCAGGCTCCGGGGCGGCACGAACACGTGCGCCACGCCCGGCGGCAGCGGGTCGGGCAGCAGCCCGCGGTCGCCCTCGCCGGCGATCACCAGCTGCCAGCGACCGCGGCCGTCGCCCGCGGTCGCTCCCTCGGCGCCACCCGCCGTGGCGGCCCGGGCGAACGCCGCCAGGGCCAGGTCCGGGCGCTTGTCCTTCGACAGCCGCCCCGACCACAGCAGCCACAACCGGTCGTCGCGCAAAGCCTCGCCGCCGAGCGGCTCGTAACCGTCGGCCAGGTACTCCCGCTTCCAGCGCGACCGGTCGGCGGTCACCTCGGGGGCCACCCCGTCGTTCGGCGGCGGCGAGCCGATCACCGCGTCGACCTCGACCCCCGCGGCGCGGGCCACGTCGGCCAGCCACTCGGATGCCGCCGTCGTCGAGGCGCAGCCCTGGAGGTGGGCGCGGTAGGCGTCGCGGACCAGCAGCTGGTTGGGCGACACGTCGGGCCCCGCCTCGGGGTCGGCCAGCCAGCGATAGGCGTCGCCGCCCCGGAACGTCGCCACGTACGGTACGCCCGCCGCCCGCAGCACGGGCGCGGCCAGGCCGAGCAGCGGGAAGGGGTAGACGAACGCGGCGACGTCGGGCCGGGTCGCCGGGTCGGCGCACACGTCGGCCACCACCGCCTGGAGCTCGACCGCCCCCGCCGACACCGCCGACTTGGCGATCGGCCCGTCCCAGAACGGGCGGGCGTCGACCCCGGCCGGCAGCGGGTCGGCGTCGTCGACGAACGTCACCTCCGCCGGGCCGGCCGTCGCCGGGAACACGTAGGTGAGGGGGTGGCCACCGGCCAGCGCCGCCCGGACCAGGCCCCGCACGAAGCCGACGGTCATCCCGCTCAGGATCGCCGGGTAGGGGCGCCCGCCGGGGCCGACGCCGGAGTAGGCCGACTTGGCCACCAGGAGGATCCGCATGGGCGTCAAGGATGACCCAGATCGCCGCGCCCCAGGGTCCCCGTCAGCATGCCCAGCAGCTGGCGGAGCAGCGCGGCGGTCATCCCCCACACGGTGTCGCCCACCAGCTCGAAGAAGTGCAGGCGGCGCTCGTAGCCGTTGGGGAACGGCCAGATCTCCTCGCGGTAGACGGCCGGGTCGGCGAGCTCGGCCAGCCGCACGTGCAGGACGGCCTCGACCTCGCCGGGGTTGGGGTCGAGCTCGGGCCGCCCCGGCAGGAGCCCGACGAACGGCACGATGTGGGCCCCGGACGACAACGTGTTCAGGTGGTCGAGCTCGCCCACGATCTCGACCAGGCCGGGGTCGAGATCGACCTCCTCCTTCGCCTCGCGCAGCGCGGCCTCCACCGGCGTCTCGTCGGGCTCCACGCGCCCGCCGGGGAAGCTCACCTCGCCCTGGTGGCTGGACAGCGCCCAGGTGCGGCGGGTGAGCACGACGACGGCCTCGCCGTCCTCCTCGTAGAGGGGCGCGAGGACCGCGGCCGGGCGACCCGTGCCGCTCGCCACCGCCCGGCGCACCTCGTTCCCGGCGGGCAGGGCGTCGCCCGCGGTCGCCAGCACCCGGCGGACGTCGGACAGCGACGGGCGCCGCGCCGCGGGCGGCAGGTCGGCCCACGGGGCGGGGCCACCCAGGCGGGCCGTGTAGGGGCGGGGGATGCGCTGGGCGCCGCCGCGCCCCGCGGGGACCGGAGCCGGCGGGGGCGGGGGCGTCTCGCCGGGGGTCGGCCAGCCCGGCAGCCCCAGCTCCAGCGCCTTGCGGGCCGACACCAGCCCGTCGGGCCAGTCGCCCCGCCCGTCCCGGCGGTCCGACGGCGTCTCGCCGCTGCCGTCGCCGTCGATCGCCGCGGGGCCGGTCGACTGCACCGCATCCGCCGCCGCCACGTCGGCCGGCGGCGGCGCCTCCCCGGAGGGTTCGCCGATGGGGTCGGGCTCAGTCACCCGCGCCCGACGACGCGGCGCCGGTGACGGCCGCCGCCGCGGCGGCATCGCTGGTCAGGTGCTCCAGCACCTCCCGCAGCCCGGCCGTCTTGAGGTTGCTCATGGCGCGGCCCGGGGTCGTCTCGCCCCGCTCCCACTCCATCCAGTAGGCGAGCAGCTTCTTCGGATCGGTCGGCGGCTTCTCCATCGAGCGCCAGGCTACGACCTCGCCGGGCGCCCGACGCACCCGTCCGGCGGCTTCCTGCCGAACCCCGGCGCACCCCGACGGAACCCGCCCGCCGCCCGCCTACCGTGGGGAGATGCCGTCTTCCCCCCGTCGAGTGGTGCTGGCGTCGGCGTCGCCGAGCCGGCTGACGCTGCTGCGCAACGCCGGCATCGAGCCGGAGGTCGTGGTCAGCGGCGTCGACGAAGACGGCGTCGACGACCTCCCGGTG
>DATCLV010000181.1:0-2698 GCA_036563745.1 Acidimicrobiales bacterium
GCGATGATGGGCCGATGCCGGAGGGACCCACGTCGCCGGAAGCACCGGACACACCGGCAGCACCGGACGCACCGGCGGCACCCGACGCACCGGCAGGACCTCGGCCGCGACGACCGCAGCCGGCGCCGACCCGGGAGCGGCGCCTCGGGGTCGACATCGGGCGGGTGATCATCGACGGCGGCCCGCACCCCGGCGCCGGCGACGAGGACACCACCTTCCTCGACGGCGGCCACGAGGCGGCGATGGCCACGCCCCCGATGGCCGGGGCGTTCGAGGCGCTGGCGCAGCTCGTCGAGCGGTTCGAGGGCCGGGTGTGGCTGGTGTCGAAGTGCGGCGAGCGCATCGAGGCCCGCACCCGGGCGTGGCTCGCCCACCACCGGTTCCACGAGCGGACCGGCATCCCCGCCGACCACGTGCGGTTCTGCCGCCGCCGCCCCGACAAGGCGGTCCACTGCCGGGAGCTGGCCATCACCGACTTCGTCGACGACCGCCCGGACGTGCTCGGGTACCTGGAGGGCGTGGTGGAGCGCCGCTACCTGTTCGGCCCGCAGGACGACACCGGCGGCACCGACACCGGCAGCACCGACACCGGCGCCGAGACCGGCGACGGCGTGGTACGCACCCCCGACTGGCCGGCCGTGCTGGCGGCGATCGCGGCGGCGGACGCCGACGCCGCCGGGACCGGGTGAGGAGCGGCGGCGCGACCCCGGAGGTTCACCCAGTTTCGGTGACTTCGGTGGGGATGCGGCGGTAGAGGCACTGGCCGCCGCCCGACGCGTGCAGCTTCCCGCCCGGCGACCAGATCCGGGCGTGCCAGCCGAACAGCCCGCCGGTCGACAGGGGCGCGGACCCGTCGCACAGCAGCCACTCCTCCTCGGTGGTGGGCTGGTGGAAGGCGACGTTGAGGTCGAGGGTCGGCGCGGTGAACGGCGGCTGGCGCCAGGCGTGGGGCCGGTGGGCCGCCGGCCAGCTGGGCAGGTCGACCAGGATGACCGACCGGGCGGCATCGGCCCACGGATCGTCGTAGCGGGCGCCCGGCCGGAACCGGAGCCACTGCTGCCACCGGGCGGGCCGGGGTCCCTCGGGCGGCCAGGTGGCGTCCCAGTCGATGGGCCGGCCGTCGAGGTTGTTCCAGAACGGGAACGGCGGGCCGGGGTCGTCGTCGGACCGGAGCTCGTCGATGCCCGGCAGCTCGTCGGGCCCGGGCACGGCGGGTGGCTCGGTCTCGTCGTGCTCCAGCCCCTCGTTCTCGCCGACCACCCACACGGTGGCGTCGAGGATCGGCTTGCCCTCCTGGGTGATCTCGACCCGCTGCGACGTGGCCGTCCGGCCTCGCCGCCGGGTCGTGACCTGGAGGTCGACGGGCCCGAACCGGGCGACGCTCAGGTAGTGGCACGAGAAGGTGGCGGGCCGCTGCCCGGGCTCGGCGCCGGCGCCGACGGCCCGCAGGGCGCACGCCGCCACGTAGCCGCCCATCGGCCCCCAGATCTCCCACTCGGGGCTGAGGTGGGCCCGGTACCGGCCGTCCTCCCCGTCGCCCACCGGTTCGACCGCCGTGTCCTCCGCCAGATCGCCCATGGGCGGCAGCGTGACCCGCCGCCGTCACCACCGACAAGTCGATGCACGGGCCTTCCCCGGCGGCGGTCGGACGGTGGAGGCGCTCACCTCGACGGATGTGCTTCGATGTCGCCCGTGCGGGGCGAGAGATCGCGACAGGCTGGAGGCCGCGCGGCCGACGACGTCAGCCTGGCGCGCGCCGCCGCCCGGCACGACCCCGCGGCCTTCGTTCGCCTGTTCGACCGGTTCCTCGGACCGGTGTTCGAGGCGGCGTGGAAGGTGGTCGCCGACCGGGAGGCGGCCGCCGAGGTCGCCCGCGACACGTTCGTCGACGCCTGGACCGAGCTGCCGCACCTGCCGCCCGAGTCGTTCCGGTCCTGGGTGCTGGAGCGCGCCCGGGCCCGGGCCGCCGACTGGCTGGCCGTGCACGCTCCGCACCGCCACGTGCCCCCGTCGTTGGCGGCCTCCCCGGTGGAGCCGGTGGGGCCGGTGCTGCGGGCCCGCATCGTCGCGGCGCTCGAGCAGCAGGGCGTGCAGACCCGGGCGCCGGCCAGGTCGAGCTGGTGGCGGCGCCGGGGCACGACCGAGGCCGGCGGCTACACGACCCGGATCCCGCCGTCGGCCGCCGACACCGCCGCGGCCCGCCTCGCCGGCGCCCAGGCGGAGCGGGCGGCCCGCCCGGCCGGCCCGCCGGCGCCGCCTCCGACACCGACCCCGACAGCGGCGCCCCCGGCACCGGGCCCCGCCGGGCCGCCGGCCGCCGTGCCCACGAAGGCCGCCATGAAGAAGGTGGCGGCCAGGAAGGTCGCGGCCCGGAAGGCGGCGGCGGTGAAGAAGGCCGCGGCCGGGAAGCAGGCGGCCCCGCCGCCGGTCGCCCCACCGATCGTCCCGCCGGCGACGGCGGCACCCGCGCACCCGGCGCCGCCGAAGCCCCCGCCGCCTCCGCCGCCCGTCCCGCCGGTCCGGGGGCTGGCCGACCCCGACGCGCCGCCGGCCGTCGCCGGTCCCGGCGGCAGGGGAGGACCGGGCCTTCCCGCGGGCCCCGATGCGCAGGCCGCGCCGACACCGCCCGTCGCACCGGGTCCGGCGGCACCCGCAGGACCCCCGACCCCGTCTCCGGAGGCACCGACCCGTCCCGGTG
>DATCLV010000185.1:0-1879 GCA_036563745.1 Acidimicrobiales bacterium
GACCGGGACCGCAGGGCGGCGACGGTGACGACCACACCGATCACGCCGGCGATCGTGAACATCAGCGCGATGCCCCGCTCCGGGCCGGTGCCGAACCAGGAGCCGATGAGGTCGGCGCCCCGGCCGTCGGTCATGAACGGCATGAACACCTGCTCGGCGAGCGGGGCCATCAGGAAGGCGGTGAGCGGGGCGGCGGCGTTCTCGATCAGCTGGGCGAACCCGAACACCCGACCCTGGCGCTCGAAGGGGATCGACCGCTGCAGCACGGTCTGCTCGGCGGCCTCGACCACCGGGATCAGGCCCAGCCACACGACCATGCCGACGGTCAGCAGGACGATCGACGACTGCAGGGCGAACACCGAGCACACCGCCCAGTTGACGAGGTTGCACACCAGCACGACCCCCAGGGCGTTGCTCCCCAGCCCGAACTTGGCGACGGCGAGGCCACCGGCGATGAAGGCCAGGCTGATGAACCCGAACAGGATGCCCCAGGTCTCGACCGAGACGAGCGACAGCCCGTAGGCGTCGGTCAGCGCCATGAACACGCCGGCGAGCAGGTTGTTGAAGGCGGCGAGGCCGATCAGCATCCCGAGGCCGGGCACGGACCGGATGGCGTCGACCGCGCCCCGGACGTCGACGTGGCCGGTGGGCGTGCCCTCGGCGTCGGCATCGGGCCGGGGCTCCGGCTCGTCGATCGAGATCGTGCGCAGGTGCAGCAGCATGGCGGCGACGACGGCGACCGAGCCGTAGAACGCCCAGCCCATGCCCGGCCCGCCGATCACCAGGCCGCTGAACACCGAGGTGATGGCGAACGAGACGCCGGTGACGGTGCCGACCAGGCCGTTGGCCTTGTCCCGCCGCGCCTCGGGGACCAGCAGGGTCACGCAGGTCGACAGGGCGATGCCCCGCATGTTCCCGGCCACCGAGCCGAGCAGGGTGGCGCCGACCAGCACCCAGAACCCCGGGTGGGTGAGGCGCAGCAGCGAGTCGGTGGGGATCGCCACGAACACCGCGGTGGCGACCAGGAAGCACAGCAGCGACGCCGTGGTGGTGACCAGCATGGCGTGGTGCTTGCGGTGCCGGTCGACGAAGGTGCCGAAGTACGGGCCCAGCAGCGCCGACGAGAGGGCGAAGGCGCCGCCGACCACGCCGGTGGCGACCACCGAGCGGGTCTCCAGGTACATCCAGAAGGTGAGGGCGAACCACAGGAACGAGCTCGTCACGCCGCTGACCAGCGTGTTCAGCAGCAGGCGGTGGAAGGTCCGCTCGTCGTGCCCGAGCCTGGCGTCGAGGGTCTCGTGGACGACGTCGACGACCTCGGCGGGCCCGGCGGGTGTCTCGGCCGAGGCGCCGACGGCGACCTCGGGCGCCGACCCCACCTCGAGGTCCTCCAGCGCAACGGTCATGGTCTCCATGTCGCCTACCGACTCCCGGGAGGGGGAGAACTCATCGGTCAGGGTGGGCATCGGGCTTCGCTCCTCGGCTCCTGGGGCCGGACCACCCGACCCTCGCCCTCTACACGAAGGGCCCCGGCGCCGATCGACACCTCGGCCGGAACTTTTCGGAAAGCCCCGCTGACCTGGGCGTCGGGGTCGAGGTGGGGGTGGGGGCGCCGCCCGACCGGGCGGTGCCGGCCGTCAGGGCGAGGACGGGCACGGCGACGACCGCGAGGGCCGCGGCCAGGGCGGCGACGGCGAGCATGGCGGTCGGCAGCGCCGTGGCGTCGGCCCACCGGCCCACGTAGACCGGCCCCGCCAGGAAGCCGAGGTAGGCGACGGTCGTGACCAGCGAGGTGGCCCGGCCGCGGGCGGGCTCGTCGGCGTGGTCGGCGACCAGCCCGAGCAGCGTCGGGTGGACCACGGCGGTGCCGGCGGCGGCC